>CAXUIR010000016.1:0-16220 GCA_964251005.1 uncultured Acetobacteraceae bacterium
GGGTTACGCGACGCGCTGCGCTGCTGCTGCCGCTCGCCGCGTCGGCCTGCAGCTGGCTGGACTCGCTCACCGACGAGGCAAAGAAGCCGGTGTCCGGCAACCGCGAGCCGGTGCTGGCCTCGGTGCGCGGCCTGACCATCGACACCGTTGAGCCGGTCACCCTGCCGCCGGTGGTGCGCAACGCCGACTGGCTGCAATATGCCGGCTCGGAAGACCACGTCGGCGCCAACTTCGCCGGCGGCCTGATCAAAGCCTGGAGCGTGGAGATCGGGCAGGGCGGCAACTACCGCGCCCGCCTGACCGCCCAGCCGCTGGTGGCCGGCACGCGCGTCTACACCATGGACACGGACGCCGTCGTCGCCGCCTTCGACGTCGCCACCGGCCGCCGCGCCTGGTCCACCCCCACCAAGCCGAAAAAGGCGCGCAACAGCAACATCGGCGGCGGCATCGCCATCTCCGGCAATCGCCTCTACGCCGTCACCGGCCGGGCGCAGGTCCTGGCGATGGACCTCGACACCGGCCACATCGTTTGGCACGCCGAGCTCACCTCGCCGGCGCGCAGCGCGCCGCTGGTGGCCGACGGCGCGCTCTACGTCATCAGCATCGACCAGCAGTTGCAGGCGTTCTCGCTGGCGGACGGCAAGTTCATCTGGGCCTACCAAGCCACCGCGTCCAACACCGGCACCATCGGCCAGGCATCGCCGGCGGCGGCCGGCGGCGTGCTGGTCGCCGGTTTCGAATCGGGCGACCTGGCGGCGCTGCGCACGGACAGCGGCACGCTGGTCTGGAGCGACAACATGGGCGGCCAGAAGGGACAGGAGACGCTGTCCGACTTCGGCTCGGTCCGCGGCGCGCCGGTGATCGACAACGGGCTGGTCTACGCGATCGGGCTGGGCGGGCTGATGGCGGCACTCGACATCCGCTCCGGCCGCCGCGTCTGGCAGCGCGACGTGCCGGGTGCCAACACGCCGTGGATCGCCGGCGGGTTCATGTTCGTGGTCAGCACCGACCAGAAGCTTGCCGCCATCAGCAAGGAGGACGGCAGCGTGCACTGGGTGACCGACCTGCCGCGCTTCCAGAACCCGAAGAAGACCAAGGGGCTGATCACCTGGTTCGGCCCCACGCTGGTGGGCGGCAAGCTGATCCTGGTCAGCGACCACGCGAAGATGGCGGTGGTAGACGCGACCACCGGCGCGCTGGTGACCAGCAGCGACCTCAGCGAAACCGCGTCCACCCCGGCCAGCGTGGCGCAGGGCACCGTGCTGGTGCTGACGGACGACGCGAAGCTGACGGCTTACAAGTGACGCGGGTTGGGTGTTGGGACGCGAGTGATTTGCGCCAGGTGGCGGGCCGTGGCAGGGGCGGCGTTCATCCTGGAACAGCCGCCGAGGGGCCGAGGTCGCGGTTTAACCACGAAAGACACGAAGGTAGGGAAGTAGACAATACGTCTGCTTGGGGGTGGGTACACGCCGTTTCTGAAAACCATGCAGGCGCAGCGTCGGCCTCAGCCCTTCCTGAGCTGACCGATCATCTGGTGGATTTCGACAAACCTTCGTCGTCTGCGAAGCAGCCAAATTCAAAGTCGTTGTTTGCCGATCACGTAGATCGCTCCTCCAACCGGCCTCACGGCGGAACGGCGAGCCACACGAAACAGACTAGAGCTACCTTCGCTAACTCTCTATCTTATTCGTCCTCTTCGTGCCCTTCGTGGTTAACCTCTTCTGCGTCCGACGCTAACTCCGTCTCAACGGCCGCGCACACCGGAACAACGGTTTCGTCCCGGCCCGACATCCACTCCAACCCCCACGCGGCCTGACCCGATGCTCCCCACGGTCGTCATCGCCGGCCGCCCCAACGTCGGCAAGTCCACGCTCTTCAACCGCCTGGCCGGCCGGCGTTCGGCCATCGTCGCCGACACGCCCGGCGTCACCCGCGACAGCAAGGACGCCGAGGCCATGCTGCGCGGCCGCAACGTCCGCCTGGTGGACACCGCCGGTCTGGAGGAATCCGACCCCGAAGCGATCTACGGCCGCATGCGCGCCAGCAGCGAGGCCGCCGTCTCCCACGCCGACCTGATCGTCTTCGTCATCGACGCGCGAATCGGCATCACGCCGGCCGACGAACACTTCGCCAACTGGCTGCGTCGGCAGAACCGCCCGGTGCTGCTGGTCGCCAACAAGGCAGAGGGGCGGATGGGAGTGGCCAACGCGCTGGAAGCCTACAGCCTGGGCCTGGGCGACCCGCTGGCCATATCGGCAGAACACAACGAAGGCATCGCCGACCTGATGCGCGAGATTGCCGAGGCGCTGCCGCCTGACCCCGACGGCGACGCGGCCGAGGAAGGCACCCGGCCGCTGAAACTCGCCATCGTCGGCCGGCCGAACGCCGGCAAGTCCACGTTGCTGAACCGGCTGGTGGGCGAAGAACGCATGATCACCGGCCCCGAGCCGGGCCTCACGCGCGACGCCGTCTCCACCATCCTGCACGACCCGGACGGCGACGTGGAGCTGGTGGACACCGCCGGCCTGCGCCGCCGCGCGCGCGTTGAGGAAGCGCTGGAAAAGATGTCGGTCAGCGCCAGCATCGAGGCGCTGAAGATGGCCGAAGTCGTGGCGCTGGTGGTGGACGCATCGCTCGGCCTGCACGAACAGGATTTGCAGATCGCCCGCCTGGTGGAACGCGAGGGACGCGCCTGCGTGCTGGTGCTCAACAAATGGGACGCAGTGGAGGATCGCGACAAGACCCGCAAGGCGATCAGCAACCGCCTGGAGTTCAGCATGACGCAGATGCGCGGGATCCCCGTAGTGACGCTGTCGGCGGCGACCGGCGCCGGCGTGCAGAAGTTTCTGCCCGCGGTGCGTGCGGCCTCGGCGGTGTGGAACACGCGGGTTGCCACCGGCGCGCTGAACCGCTGGTTCGAACACGCGCTGGAACGCCACCCGCCGCCGCTGGTGGAAGGCCGCCGGCTGAAGCTGCGCTACATCACCCAAGCCAAGGCACGGCCGCCGACGTTTCTGGTGTTCGGCACGCGCGCCGAGCAGATGCCGGAGGATTACCACCGGTACCTGGTGAACAGCCTACGCGAGAGTTTTGCGCTGCCCGGCACGCCGATCCGGGTACAGGGGCGGGGGACGACTAATCCTTACGCTGACCAGGGCTAGCGAGGGACTTTTCTGAGCCGCAGCAAGAAAGGCCTTCTTTTTTGAATAAGAAGCAAAAAACCTTTGTCAGCGCTGTCGCGAAGTTATCCGGATCGTGCGCGCAAAGGCCAAGGAGCTTTATGTGCAATCGGTGCGCGCTTGTTTGACCAGGCTTGGCTTGGCCATACACGTCGTTGCGCAACCTCTGCAGCGCGCGCCTACGAAACAAAAGTTTTCTTAGAAAGAACTGCTTGCGTTATACCGACCGGCGTTGAACGTGACACATAGAAGGCAAGCAGTCCTTTTTTGAAAAAAGGACCAAAAAACTTTTGCTTCCCCGCATTTGCCGCGTCTGGATACTTCCAGATAGACCGAAGCAGCTGAACTACGCAGGAAGCAAAAGTTTTTTGCTTCTTTTTTTCAAAAAAGAAGACCTTTCTTTCTTCCCCGGGGCTCAACCTCATAGCGGCTGGTATTACTTTTCACCTGTCGAGATTTCAGACTGTTGGTTAGATTGAGAGGGAAATCTTTGTCCCTCCGCTCTTTCAGTCGCCTCTGCTTATCCCGAGACACGCGGCCGTAGCGGCAGGCAGGAGAACAAAAGTTTTTTGGTCCTTTTTTCAAAAACGGACTGCTTGCTTCCCTAGTCCAGTGACGAAGGTCATTCAAATCATGACCCGCTCTTTCACAGCTTGAACTCTCTCAAAAGAGCACCCGCGCCATGTTGAAGAACGGCCAAGCCGCCGACCTCCCTGCTTTTCTCGCGATGAACGTCGTTACCGCGGCCAACCGTCTGCAGGCGGCACTACCACCGGGCGCACCACGCATCCTGCGCATGGAGGTGGGCCAGCCCGGCAACGCCGCACCGCTCGGCGCGCGGCGCACCGTCGCCGCAGCGCTGCTGACGCAGGACGCAATGGGCTACACGGACGCGCTGGGTCGGCCCGCATTGCGCGAACGCATCGCTACACACTACCAGGATTGGTATGGCACCAGCGTAGACCCCGCGCGCATCGCGATCACCGCCGGCGCGTCCGGCGCGTTTCCGCTCGTGTTCCTCGCCGCGTTCAACCCGGGCGACCGCGTTGCACTCGCCGCGCCCTACTATCCGCCCTACGTCACCATCCTGCGCGCGCTGGGCCTGGTGCCGGTGATCCTGCAGGCCAGCGCAGAGTCGCGCTTTCAACCGACGCCGGCGCTGTTGGACCAGTTGGACCCGCCGCCGGCCGGGCTGATCGTCGCGAGCCCCGGCAACCCGGCCGGCACCATGCTGCATCCTGACGAGTTCGCAGCCCTCGCCGCCTGGTGCACGCGCACCGGCACGCGGCTGATCTCCGACGAAATCTACCACGGCCTGAACTGGGATGTGCCGCTCAGCACTGCAGCTGGCATCGACGATGCGATCGTCGTCAACAGCTTCTCGAAATACTTCTGCATGACCGGCTGGCGCGTCGGCTGGGTGGTGCTGCCGCCGGACATGGTCCAGCCGATCGAGCGTCTGCTGCAGAACTTCGCCATCTGCGCGCCGCATGTCAGCCAGGTTGCGGCCGAAGCAGCCTTCGGCTGCCACGAGGAACTCCAGCACAACCTGCTGCACTACAAGGCGTCGCGCGCATACCTGGTGGACACGTTGTCGGACGCCGGCTTCGCGCGCCTCACGCCGGCGGAAGGCGCGTTCTACCTCTACGCAGACGTGTCGCACCGGACCAACGACAGCGTCGCATTCTGCGACCGGCTACTGCGGCAGGCCGGCGTTGCCACCACGCCGGGCGTCGATTTCGACGCGGCAAACGGCACGCACTTCATGCGCATGAGCTATTGCGGGCCGGTGGAGGACATGCGCGAGGCGGCGGAACGATTGGCGCGTTTCAGGTAGCAAGGAAGGCCTTCTTTTTTGAAAAAAAGAAGCAAAAAACTTTTGTTCTTGACGCTGTTGCCGGCGCCTCGTTTCGCCAGAGATGCACCACATTGCCCAAGCGGAGAGAACAAAAGTTTTTTGGTTCTTTTTTTCAAAAAAGAACCGCTTGCCTTACATCTCCGTCACCGCCAGCGGCAACGGATCGACCGCCTTGCGGTCACGCCGCACGTGCCATACCTCCATCAGCTGCAGCACGGTTGCCGCCGTCTCCTCGATGGAGCGGCGCGTCACATCCACCACCGGCCAGCCGCGGCGCGTGCACAGCCGTCGTGCCCACAGCAGCTCGGCGCGCACGGATTCGAGGTCGATATACTCGCCCCTGTCCTGCTTGACGTGCACCGCGCCCTGCCCTTGGGCGATCAGCTTCAGCCGGTGGCGCCGTATCTCGATCAGCGACTGTGCGTCCAGCGTCAGCCCGATCACCGGGCAGTGCGGCGTCTCCAGGCCTGGCGGGTCGGCCAGGCCCGGCACCAGCGGCACGTTGGCCGCCTTCACCCCGCGGTTGGCCAGGTAGAAGCTGGTGGGCGTCTTGGAGCTGCGGGAAACGCCGACCAGGATCACGTCCGCCTCGGCGATGCCGGCCTGCGCCTGCCCGTCGTCGTGGGCGAGCACGAAGTGGATGGCGTCGATGCGGCGGAAGTAGTCGGCGTCCAACACGTACTGCCTACCCGGCCGCGCGGTGGCCTGGGCGCCAATCTGGTCGGCCAGCACGGCGAGCACCGGGTCCAGCACGTTGACCACCGGCAGGCCGAGCCGGTCGCAGGTGCTCTCCAGGTCGTTGCGCAGCGCCTTGTCCACCACGGTGGAGAGCACCGGGCCGGGCTCCGCCTCGATGCCCTCCAGCACGCGGTGCAGCTGAAAGCGCGTCCGGACCAGGCTCCAGCGGTGGTAGATGATGTTCGACTGGTCGAACTGGGCGACGGTTGCGCGCGCGATCGAGTTCAGCGTCTCGCCGGTGGCGTCTGAGACGAGGTGGAGGTTGATGCGGTCCTGGGTCATGGCTTGAGGAACGCTAGACCGGGGTGTCGGGAAGAAGCAAAGGCCTTCTTTTTCGAAAAAAAGAAGCGAGCGCTGCCGCGGAAAGCCGAAAGAACACGCCTCACCAAGGCGCACCCAACGGAGACAAAAGTTTTTTGGTTCTTTTTTTCAAAAAAGAACCGCTTGCCTTGCCTCGCCTTCAGAATGCCAGTCGAGAGTCGAGGATAACGGGGATAACCACCCTCCAAACGTCAAATGTTCCAAACCAGAAAGAAACCCGGGGACGACGGTTACAAACCCACAGGGCGGGAGCAACCAGCAGCCAGTCTGCCCCCAGCCGGGGATGGCACCGGGAAAAGTCGCAGGAACAAGCCTTTCGGGGTTTCAGTGCGTGTGGACAGGCCAAAGGGAACGCCGGCCGGCTCGGGTACCCCGTTATCCACAGCCACTCTCTACAACCCCACCTACTCTTAAGGCTTCTTAGAGTTTAGGAAGAGTGGACGAACGAACGGGACCACGATGATCCAGAAGCCCATCCTGCGCGTGCTGGCAGGCGACGATGTGTGGCCGCCGCCGGTGTGGCTGATGCGCCAGGCCGGCCGCTACCTGCCGGAATACCGCGCCATCAAGGACAGTTCCGGCGGCTTCATCGCCCGCTGCATGAACCCGGACCTCGCCACCGAGATCACCCTGCAGCCGATCCGCCGCTTCGGCATGGACGCGGCCATCCTGTTCAGCGACATTCTAATCCTGCCCTGGGCGTTGGGCCAGGACGTGGCCTTCAAGGACGGCGTGGGCCCCGTGCTGGCACCGATCCGCGGCGCGGCCGGAGTGGACGCGCTCTCGGCCGCCCGAGTGGCCGACGCTACCGCGCCGGTGCGCGAGACCATCGGCCGGCTGCGCACAACCCTGCCGGAAGCCTGCACGCTGATAGGCTTCTGCGGCGCCCCGTTCACGGTGGCTTGCTACATGGTCGAAGGCGGCGGCTCGCGCGACTTCGCCGAGACGCGGGCCATGGCCTACGGCAACCCCGAGCTGTTCGACCGGCTGATCGACCTGCTGGTCCGCACCACCACGGACTACCTTTCCGCCCAGATCACCGCCGGCGCCGAGGTGGTGATGCTGTTCGACACCTGGGCGGGCATGCTCTCGCCCACCCAGTTCCGCCGCTACGTGGTGGCCCCGGCCGCGCGCATCGTCGAAGCGTTGAACGCGAAGCATCCCGGCGTGCCGGTCATCGGCTTCCCTAGGCTGGCCGGCATGTATGCCGGTCTATACGCCGAGCGCACCGGCGTGGATTGCGTGGCGCTCGACACCGGCACCGACCCTGCACGGGCGGCGGCCGCCGTGCCGGACAGCGTGGCGGTGCAGGGCAACCTCGACCCGATCGCGCTGCTCGCGGGCGGTAGCGCGATGCGGCAGGAAACTTCGTCCATAGTGGGTGCGCTTCGCGGGCGGCCGCATATCTTCAACCTGGGTCACGGCATCCTGCCGCAGACCAACCCTGATCACGTGGCGGAGCTGGTCGAATTTCTGCGCAACTGCTGACCGAGGAGCCGGCCGAGCTCCAGACGGCGTTCGCTGCACCTGCGGTCACCCCCGCTTTGCCCAACGAGCGTCCACGTCGCAAGCTGGCCGTGGTGCTGTTCAACCTGGGCGGCCCGGACCGGCCGGAAGCCATCCGCCCGTTCCTGCTGAACCTATTCCGCGACCCGGCGATCCTGCGCGTGCCGTTCTTCGTCCGCCCGCTGCTGGCGCAGATCATCGCCACCGCGCGGGTGAAGCCGGCCACCGAAAACTACGCGATCCTCGGCGGCAAGTCCCCGTTGCTGGAACTAACGCAGCAGCAGGCCCGCGCGCTGGAGGCGGTGCTGGGGACGCCGGAAGTGGACGCGCGCTGCTTCGTCGCCATGCGCTACTGGCACCCGTTCAGCCTGCAGACGGCCGCCGAAGTGCGCGCCTGGGGTGCCGACGAGGTTTTCCTGCTGCCGCTCTACCCGCACTTTTCCACCACCACCACCGGCAGCTCGCTGACCGCCTGGCGGGACGCCGCCGCCCGCGTGGGCCTGGCCCGGCCGGTTACCACGCTGTGCTGCTGGTTCCGCGACGGCGGCTTCGTCTCGGCCACCGCCGCCATCGTGCAGCGCAGCCTGGAGCAGGCACGTGCTGCCTCGGCGGCACCGGTGCGCGTGCTGTTCTCCGCCCACGGCCTGCCGCAGACGATCGTGGACAGGGGTGATCCCTACCAATTCCAGATCGAGTCCACCGTGCAGGCGGTGGTGGACCGGATGGCCATCAGCGGGCTGGACTGGCAGGTCTGCTACCAGTCCCGCGCCACGCCACAGAAATGGCTGGACCCGTCCACCGAGGAAGCCATCGAGCACGCAGCGCGTGACAAGGGGGCCGTGCTGGTAGTGCCGATCGCCTTTGTCTCCGAGCATTCGGAGACGCTGGTGGAGCTCGACGTGGAGTACCGCGAGTTGGCCGAGAAGATGGGCGTGCCGGGCTACTACCGCGCGCCGGCGCAGAACAGCGACCCGGCGTTCATCGCGGCGATGGCCGAGGCTGTGCACACGGCGCGGGCGAGGGGCGTGGGCACGTGCAGTTTCGCCGGCGCTCGGGCGTGTCCCGCACAGCATGGGGATTGTCCGATGCGGATGCAGAAGTGAAAGCGTCTTCTTTTTCGAGAAAAAGAAGCAAAAAGCTTTTGTCACGGCTATCGCGGACCTTCCCACAGACGGGTCGCCGGGGAACAAAAGTTTTTTGGTTATTTTTTTCAAAAAAGAACTGCTTGCCTTGCTCGTAATCTTTGACTGCGACGGCGTGCTCATCGACAGCGAGCCCGCCTGCCGCCGCCTCCTCGCCGACGAAGCCACCGCCCTAGGCTGGCCCATGCAGCCGGACGACGCGCGTCGTTTCACCGGCCTCACCTGGTCCGCTACCCAGCCGGTCTTCGAGGCGGCGATCGGGCGCAAGCTGCCGGCAGGATGGCCGTCGCAGCTGCAGGACCGGTTGATCGCGATCATGGCCCAGGGCGTGCCGGCGATGGCTGGCGCACGCGAGCTGCTGGAGGCAACCGCGGCGATGGGCCTGGCCTATCGGGTGGCGTCGAACTCGTCGCACCAGGAGATGGCGACCAAGTTTGGCCACACCGGCCTGTCCGACCTGGTGGCCGGCCGGGTGCACAGCGCGCGGGACGTGGCGCGCGGTAAGCCGGCGCCGGATCTGTTTCTCGCCGCCGCCGCAGCCGAGGGAGTGGCACCGGCCGATTGCCTGGTGGTGGAGGATAGCATCCCCGGCCTGCAGGCTGCTGCTGCCGCCGGCATGCGGGCCGTCGCCTTTGCACCGGACGGGCTGCACCACGGCCTGGCCCGCAAGCCTGATTACGTGGTGCGGCAGCTGTCCGAGCTGCCGCCCGTCTTCCGCGCCGCCATGCTGGGGAGGGCCGCCTGATGGTGCCGGCCTTTCTGCACCTATACCCGTGGACAAAGGCGGTGCACATCGTGGCGCTGATCGCCTGGATGGCCGGGTTGCTCTACCTGCCGCGTCTGTTCGTCTACCACTGCGAGGCGGGCCCAGGCACCGAGGGCAGCGAGACGTTCAAGGTGATGGAGCGGCGGCTCTACAAGCTGATCATGACGCCGGCGATGCTGGTGACCTTCACCTTCGGCATCATCCTGGCGCTGACGCCGGGTCTGGTCGATTGGCATGCCGGGTGGTTCTACGTGAAGCTGGTGTCGGTGATACTGCTGGCCGGCGTGCACGGGGCGATGAACAAGTGGCGGAAGGACTTTCTAGAAGACCGTAACCGGCGGCCGCAGCGCTTCTTCCGTATCGCCAACGAGGTGCCGACGGTGCTGATGCTGGTTGCGGTTGTAATGGTGGTGGTGCAGCCGTTTTGAGGGCGGTTGGGTGGGCGCAAGGCTAGGCAAGCGGTTCTTTTTTGAAAAAAAGAGCCAAAAATTTTTGCTTCCCTTGGGTGCGCTTTGGTGAAACGAGTTACCTTACATCGGCATGCGTTGAGGTTGACACGTAGAAAGCAAGCAGTCCTTCTTAGAAGGAAACGACCAAAACGCCTGCATCAAGGTAGAGGGATACTGATGCAAGCACCCAGTCTGGCAGAACCTGGCCTCATCGTGACGCAGGCGTGGGAGCAAAGGTTTCTTGCTTCTTGAAAAAGCAGGCCTTTCTTGCCTTACGAATGTCAGCCCAATGTGGGCTGGCATTGGCTGTCGGCGACAGCGCTTTTTACTTCGTTTTCTCAAAAGATAAGAAACTTGATGAGGCTCATTTCGGCAGGTGATGCCACTTGCTGGCTGGCCGGGCGCTCGATTTTGCGCGGCAACGACTAATACCAGCCTGCCTTGATGCTGGCTCGCAGCAAGCAAGCAGTCCTTCTTGAAAAAGAGGACAAAAAACTTTTGACTCTGCTGTCGCGCGGTCACCGGATGAGTCCGCGACAGCGGAGACAAAAGTTTTTTGCTTCTTTTTTTTAAAAAGAAGGTCTTGCTTGCTTCCGAGCGATCAACCTCCAAGCCCATTGGTATGAAGAGGTCTGACCCCGAAAAAGACGAAAGTCGGTTGGGCAACGTGCTTCATGCGACCGGACGACCTCGAAAATCGTATGTTCTGGCGCACGGCGTGCCTTGGTGGTCACTGTTTTTCGTCTGCTTTGGTCCCAAGCGCATGCTCCAGGCACCATCCTCTTGAAACCGGGGTCGGACTGTGCTTAAGGTCCGCCGACCGGACGCTGCTGAAGCGCCAAGGCCTCAGACAATCCGCAGGCTCGCGCGCCGCGCCGTGGGTACCCGAACCTCAAATCCTCCTGCCGACGCGCAATCCGCACGTCCGGGCCTGATCCATTCCCGCCGAAAATCCCGAGGCCACCCCTACATGCATCTCGCAGAACTCAAGGCCAAGTCACCGGCCGACCTGCTGAGCTTCGCCGAATCCTTGCAGATCGAGAACGCATCCAGCCTGCGCAAGCAGGACATGATGTTCACCATCCTGAAGAACCTGGCCGAAAGCGACCAGGCCATCTACGGCGACGGAACGCTGGAGATCCTGCCTGACGGCTTCGGCTTCTTGCGCAGCCCCGAGAGCAACTACCTGCCGGGCCCCGACGACATCTACGTCAGCCCTAACCAGGTGCGCCGCTACGGCCTGCGCAACGGCGACACGGTGGACGGCCAGATCCGCGCACCGCGCGACGGCGAACGCTACTTCGCTTTGTCCAAGCTGGACAACGTGAACTTCGAAAACCCCGAAGCTGTCCGCCACCGCATCAACTTCGACAACCTCACCCCGCTGTATCCCGAGCGCCGCCTGAAGATGGAGATGGACCTGCCGCAGAGCACGGTCAAAGGCGCGCAAAAGGACAACACGCCACGGGTGATCGACCTGGTCGCCCCCATCGGCATGGGCCAGCGCGCGCTGATCGTCGCCCCGCCGCGCACCGGCAAGACGGTGATGCTGCAGAGCATCGCGACCGCAATCTCCACCAACCACCCCGAAGTCTTCCTCATCGTGCTGCTGATCGACGAGCGGCCGGAGGAAGTCACCGACATGGCGCGCACGGTAAAGGGCGAAGTTGTCGCCAGTACCTTCGACGAACCGGCCACGCGCCATGTGCAGGTGACCGAGATGGTGCTGGAGAAAGCCAAGCGCCTGGTCGAGCACAAACGCGACGTGGTGATCCTGCTCGACTCCATCACGCGTCTTGCCCGCGCCTACAACACGGTGGTGCCGTCGTCCGGCAAGGTGCTGACCGGCGGCGTGGACGCCAACGCGCTGCAGCGGCCGAAGCGCTTCTTCGGCGCGGCGCGCAACATCGAGGAAGGCGGCTCGCTCACCATCATCGCCACCGCGCTGATCGACACGGGCTCGCGCATGGACGAGGTGATCTTCGAGGAGTTCAAGGGCACCGGCAATTCCGAGATCATCCTGGACCGCAAGCTGTCCGACAAGCGCACCTTCCCGGCGATCGACATCACCAAGAGCGGCACCCGCAAGGAAGAGCTGCTGGTGGACAAACCGACCCTGTCCAAGATGTGGGTGCTGCGGCGCATCCTCAACCCGATGGGTGCTTCGGACGCGATGGATTTCCTGTTGGACAAGTTGAAATACAGCAAGTCCAATCAGGACTTCTTCGATGCAATGAATACGTAAGAAGCAAGCGCTTCTTTTTCGAGAAAAAGAAGCAAAAAGCTTTTACGACGGCTGTCGCGGCTCTCTCCGGCGAGCGCGTAACAGCGGAAGCAAAAGTTTTTTGGTTTTTTTTCAAAAAAGAACCGCTTGCTTTCCCTCAATGCCTAAAGTGCCGCATTCCCGTCATCACCATCGCCAAACCCGCCTTGTCGGCGGCCGCAACAACCTCCGCGTCCCGCACGCTGCCGCCGGGTTGGATGACCGCGGTCGCACCCGCCTCGATCGCCGCCTCCAGTCCGTCGGCAAACGGAAAGAACGCGTCAGACGCGACAACGCTTGCCTTCGCCAGCGAGGTGCCATCGCCGGCAGCCTGCGCCTTCCATGCTGCGATGCGCGCGCTGTCCACCCGGCTCATCTGACCGGCGCCGATCCCCACCGTGGCGCCGTCCTTGGCATACACGATGGCGTTGCTCTTCACGTGCTTGCAGACGGCAAAGGCGAACAGCAGGTCGGCATATTCGGCATCGGTCGGCGCTCGCTTCGTGGCCACGCGTAGCTGAGTACGCGAGATGCGGCCGGCGTCGCGCGACTGCACCAGCAGGCCCCCGGCGATGCTGCGATAGGTCAGCCCAGGCGCCGCCGCATCGGGCAACGTGCCTGTCAGCAGCAGGCGTAAGTTCTTTTTCTTTGCCAGCACCGCACGCGCTTGCGGTGTCGCGTCGGGCGCCACGATCACCTCGGTGAAGATCTGCGCGATCCTGCTGGCCGTCTCCTCGTCCAGCGTGCGGTTGGCCGCGACGATGCCGCCGAACGCCGAGGTCGGGTCGCAACGCAACGCCGCCGTCCACGCGGCCGACAAATCCTGCGCCATCGCCACGCCGCACGGGTTGGCATGCTTGACGATGACGATGGCGGGTGCTGCGAACTCGGCCACGCACTCGAAAGCAGCGTCGGTGTCGTTGATGTTGTTATAGGACAACTCCTTGCCCTGTACTTGCTCGGCCTGCGCCACCCCCGGCCGCGCGGCCGTCGCGTAGAGTGCGGCCTGCTGATGCGGATTCTCGCCGTAGCGCAAAGTCTGCTTCAGCGTGGCAGCCACCACGAGACGCTGCGGAAAGCCGTCACTGGACTGCGCGGCGAACCAGGCGGCGATCGCCGCGTCGTAGGCGGCTGTGCGCGCATAGGCGGCCGCAGCCAGGCGGCGGCGCAGCGCCCGGCTCGTATCGCCCTCGGCGCGCAGTTCGGCCAACACTTCGTCGTACTGCGCAGGATCCGTGAGCACGGTGACGAAGTCGTGGTTCTTTGCCGCGGCACGGATCAGCGCCGGGCCACCGATGTCGATGTTCTCCACGCAGTCGCCCCACGCGGCACCGGCGGCCGCCGTCGCCTCGAACGGGTAGAGGTTGACCACCACGAGGTCGATCGTAGCAATGTCGTGTGCCTGCATCTGCGCCACGTGCTCGGGCATGTCACGCCGGCCAAGAATGCCGCCATGTATCTGCGGCACCAGCGTCTTGACGCGGCCATCGAGGATTTCCGGAAAACCGGTATAGGCGCTGACGTCGGTGACAGGGACGCCGGCGTCACGCAGAGCGCGCGCCGAGCCGCCGGTGGAGATGAGCTCGACGCCGATCGCTGACAGGGATTGGGCGAACGGGATCAGGCCGGTCTTGTCGGAGACTGAGATCAGGGCGCGCATGAAAATTCCGAGGAAGAAAGCACTTCTTTTTCGAGAAAAAGAAGCAAAAAGCTTTTGCTAGCGCTGTCGCGGACTACCCCGCACGGCGCGACGGCGGGCAAAGACGTTCTCCTCATTCGAACTGGATAGCTTTCACACTGGCCAGGGAGACACGCCTACGATGTGCGCGTGGCCGCCCAGCATCAGGGCGTAGGCGCCTAATCCTGCGGCAGGCCGCCACCAGCCGAGCTCGCCG
Source organism: uncultured Acetobacteraceae bacterium (assembly GCA_964251005.1). Classification (GTDB taxonomy): domain Bacteria; phylum Pseudomonadota; class Alphaproteobacteria; order Acetobacterales; family Acetobacteraceae; genus BOG-908. Next base: position 14,118 of record CAXUIR010000016.1, read on the forward strand.
GGGCGCCACGCGTTGCGGCCGGCGGCGATGGCCGCGAACGGCAGGATGGAGGTGCGCCGCGCAAAACCCTGCCACTCCGCGCCCAGCGCCCGCGCTCGCTTGGCGTCGATGGAAACGGTGCCGGCCAGGCACACGAGCAACAGCGAGGCGAAGAACAGCAGCGAGGCCACGTCGCCGTTGCCGATCAAGTGGATCGCCGCCCACAGCGCAGTGCCGATCAGGAACGGGTGCCGGGTGATACGCACGATGCCGCGCGGCTCCTCGGCGGCCAGCTTGTCCTGCGCCACGGCGGTGGGGTTGGGCGTGGTCAGCCCCACCACCACCAGCAGGAACGCCGGCAACATCAGCGTGATGGCGAACGGCTTCCACCACTGCAGCTGGCCCCAGGTGGCCACGTACGGCGCGCTGTTATAGGCGCCGACCAGCCAGATGATCGTGGCGAGCGAGGCCACCGAGAACACCACCATGTAAGGGGTCAGGCCGATGGCGGCGACGATCCGGTTGCGCAGCAACGTCCCGGAGACGCCGAGGTGGATGGCGGCGAAAGCGGCGGCAGCTAGGATGATGGACAGCATAGGTCAGACTTGCCGTGATCGGTCGCGATGGCAAGGCGCAAGGCAAGCGGTTCCCTTTTGAAAAGAAGAAACAATGCTTCGGCCAGTTGAAAACCCGGCACTCCAGTCGGTCGACACGCGCGTTGTGCCGGTGACGTCCGGGCCGTTCGCCGGCGTCTCAAGTGCCACCAGAAAAAACTTTTGCTCTCGTGGGCCTCGCATGGCGAAACGTGTTGTTTCAGCCGGAGCAAAAGCTTTTTGCTTCTTTTTCTCGAAAAAGAAGGCCTTGCTTTTACCTCTTGCTCAGTTGCTCCGCTAAACTCTCCCGAACCGGCCCCTCCAGGCTGTCCAGCACCAGCCGCAGCTGCCGCCGTGTCGTATAAAGCTGGTCCAGCAGCGAGAGCACCAGCGGCAGCGTCGGCTCGTCCACCTCCAGCTCGGTGTGCAGTTCCAGGATCAGCCTGATCCGCGCCACGTCGATCTCGCCGAACTCCGGCTCGCCGCTTTCGTGGGCCGGCCGCACCCAATCCTGGTCGAGCCAGTAGCGCAGCGTCTCCTCGGACAGTCCGGGGACGACCTGGCAGACGGTCTGGATGGTGATCATGCGGCCTCGCTCATGTGGGCGCGTGGGTCGATCGGGTGGCGTTCGTAGAAGGCGGCCAGGGCGTCTTCCAGCGCCTGGTCGGGCGTGCCGAGAACCAGCTTCAGCGTGACGTACAGGTCGCCCGCCGGCTTGCCGCCGTGCGCGGCGATACCCCGGCCGCGCAGGCGCAGCTGGCGGCCGGCATCGGAGTGGCGCGGGATGCTCATCTGCACCGGGCCGGCGGGCGTGGGCACCGCTACCTTGGCGCCGAGGGCCGCTTCGGCGGCGGTGATCGGCAGGTCGAGGTGGATGTCGGCTCCCTCGCGGCGGAAGAACGCGTGGGCGAGGACGCTGACCTCGATCATCGCGTCGCCGGGCTGGCCGCCGTTCCAGCCGGCCGAGCCCTGGCCGCGCAGGCGCAGCACCTGGCCGTCTTCCAGGCCGGGCGGCACGGTCACGTCCAGCGTGCGGCCGTCCGGCAATGTCAGGCGGCGGCTGGCGCCCAAGGCCGCCTCGACGAACGAGACGCTGAGTTGATAGCGCTGGTCCTGGCCGCGCATCGGGTCGTCCCTTGTCTGGCCGCCGCCGCGGCGTGCATTGGCGAACAGGTCGGCGAAGATGTCGTGCAGGCCTTCCTGGCCGGCGCCGAAATTGCCGCCGAACCCGGGGCCGGCCTGGTAGCGCGCACCCTGCTCGCCGTCGGCAAAGCCGCGGTAGAAGCTGCGTTCGCCGCCGCTGCGCGGGCCCTGCGGCTGGCCCGTGGCGTCGATCTCGCCCGAGTCGAAGCGGGCACGCTTGTCGGCGTCGCCCAGCAGGTCATGCGCGGCGCTGATCGACTTGAAGCGCTCCTCGGCGCGCTTGTCACCGGGGTTGAGGTCCGGGTGGTGCTTCTTGGCGAGCTTGAGGTAGGCGGACTTGATCTGCGCTGCGGTGGCGTCGCGCTTGACGCCCAGCGTGGTGTACGGG
>CAXUIR010000017.1:0-16175 GCA_964251005.1 uncultured Acetobacteraceae bacterium
GCCCGGCGTGACGTTCGACATGAACAGCGCGACCAGGGTGATGCTGAGCGACATCAGCGATATGATGAAGAACACGTCCGTGTAGGCCAGGGTGGAGACCTGCTGCTCGAGCATCTGGAACGCCTGGCCGGGCGCCGCGCGCACCGCCTGCTCCACGGCAAAGCCGTAGGAGAGCGAAGCCTGCTCCACTTGTTGGAGGTAATCATTGTATGGCTGGTTCGTGGGATCGAGATACTTCACCAGGTGCGCCTGCCTGATCTGCAGGTGGTCGTTGACCAGCGCGGTTCCCACCGAAATGCCCACACCGCCGTAGACGTTGCGTGCCATGGTGAAGAGGCTGGCGGCGTCGGACTTGAGTTCCGGCTTGATCGTCGAGTACGCGCTGGCGCTCAGCGGCACGAACAGCAGCGCCAGAGCCGCCGACTGCGCTGCGCGGTAAAGCGCGACGTGGTAGAAATCGAGGTCGGGAACCAGACCCATCGAGTAGTACAGTGACCCCGCCAGTGCCAGCCCGCCGGAGGCAATAACCCATTTGACCGGCACCACGTCGAGCACCTTGCTGACGATCGGGATCAGGATGCACAGTACCACTGCGCCCGGCGCCAGCACCCAGCCTGCAAGAACCGAGTTGTAGCCGAGGTCGTTCTGCGAAAACAACGGCATGATGATGGCGCTGGCGTAGAGGGCAAAGCCCATCATGGCCATCGCATACCAGGACAGGGCGAAGTTGCGGTCCTTGAACACGGCAAGGTTGACGACCGGGTTGCGCACCTGGGTGAGGTAGACCACGCCGCTGACATATCCGAATACCGACAGTCCGAGCATCAGACGAATGAAGCCGGAGGAGAGCCAGTCGTAGTCCTCCCCGCGGTCCGCCCCGAGTTCCATGCAGCCCAGGGCCAGCCCGATGAAGACGGTGCCGATCCAGTCGAACCGCGGCGCGGTCCGCCGCTGCTCTTCCATCTCTGGCGAATCCTCGATCAGCTGCAGCACGCCGAAGATGGTCAGCGCGCCAACCGGCACGTTGATGAGGAATATCCAGTGCCAGGAGTAGTTGAAGGTGAGATAACCGCCGATCAGCGGTCCAATTACCGGTGCGATGATGGTGGCGACGGCGGTTATCGACAGCGCCTGCTGGCGCTGTTCGGGCGGAAAGGTGTCGAGCACGATGTCTTGCTGCATCGGCTGCAACCCGCCGCCGAACAGGCCCTGCAGCCCGCGGAACAGCAGGATTTCAGTAAAGGTTGTCGACAGCCCGCAGGCCAGTGAGCACACGGTGAAACCGGCAATGGAGATCAAAAAATACCGCTTGCGCCCAAGCCGACGCCCGAGGGCCGCTGAGATGGTGAGCGTCACGCCATTGGCGACGAGGTATGTGGTCAACGTCCAGGCGGCGTTGTCCGTGCTGACGCCGAGGTCGCCGGCGATGTAAGGCAGCGACACGTTGACGATCGTCGTGTCAACGACCTCCATGAACGCTGCCAGCGTAACTGTCATCGCGATCAGATACGGGTTGTGTTTGCCGCCGCCGCTCATCGCAGATCCACGGTCGGTTCGACCGACAGGCCCAACGGCAGACCGGCGCCGGGATCTATGCCGCTGTCGACGATGATCTTGACGGGCACGCGGCGGACGATCTTGACGTAGTTGCCTGTGGCGTTCTCGGATGGGAAGGTGGTGAACCGCGCTCCGCTGCCTTGCTGGATGCTCTCGACATGGCCATGCAGCTTCAGCTTGGAGTAGGCGTCGACATCTAAGGTCACATGCTGGCCGGGCCGCATGCGATCGAGCTGGGTTTCCTTGAAGTTTGCCACGATCCAGACCTGCGGCGAGACCACGTAGAACACTTGCTGACCAGCCTGCGCATAAGTGCCGACATCGACGTTGCGCCGGGTGATCGTGCCATCCTGGGGCGCCCGGATTTCAGTGTAGGAGAGGTTCAGCTCCGCCTGCTCAAGACTAGCCTGCGCCTGCGCAACCTGGGCCTGGCGCTGCTTGAGCGTGGCGGTAGAATCGGCGATGTTCTGCGGCACCAGCGAGGCAACCTGCAACTGTGCCTGCATCTGCTTGACGCTGGCCGTGGTGGACTCGGCTTGCGTGGTCGCCTGGTCCACCGTCGTCTGCGTGGTGGCGCGTTGATCCACGGTTTTCTGGCGTTTGTATTCGCGGGTTGCATCTGCCTGGTTGGCAAGCGCCTGTGCCAGTTGTGCCTTTGCTTCCTCGCGGTTGGCGGGGTAGCGCACGCGAGAGATGTCCAGGTCGATTTCCGCGCTGCGCATTTCTGCCTTCGCCAGCTCGAGGTTGGCCCGCGCCTGATCGCGTGCCGTCATGTAGTCGCGCGGATCGATCCGCAGCATCAGGTCGCCGCGATGGACGAACACGTTATCGTCTACCATCCGCTCGATGACGTAGCCGGATACTTTCGGCGCGATGCTTACAGCATTGCCTTCGGTGTAGGCGTCATCGGTAGACTCGAAGTTGCGTGTCATCAGCCAATAGACGACACCGCCTATGCACGCCAGCACAAACACGATGACAAGAATAATGATTGGCAAGCGACTCTTTTTCTTCGGTTTTCCATCTTTGCCGTCGCCATTCTGATCGTCGTTCTCTTCATCGCCCTTGTCGTCTTTATCGCTCTTATCGTCTTTATTCTTGCGATCTTGCGTCTCGGTCGATTTTCGTTCAGACCCACCTTCCTTTTCCGAACGGACGCGATGGCTTTGGTCGGTGAACAAATCATCCTCGTCTGACCAATCTGTGAGTTGAAGAACCCCGTCCATCGCCGCTCCGTGTCGTCTGACGCCTGCCGATTAATAAGACGGGGAGGTCACAGACTGACTACCGGGAACCGGACCTCATTTGCCGGATTCGGACATACTTCGGTTTCACCCAATAGACGACGGCGCCGGGGCTAGTTTTGACTATATGAGTTGCCCACACCAGTGATTGCCTGAATTGGCCCAACGACAATCGCAATTCCTTGGACTTTCATGACGGGCGACACCGTTAGAAACTCTACAAACGGGGGAGAGATGATGTCTGTTGGTAGCTGGCGCTTCGCTAATAAGAGATGGCCTCGCAGCATTTTAACTGGCGAGCCATCCCAGAACTCTTTGACTTCATGTCTTAATATAAGCGGAGCAATGAGTGCTTTGAAAAAACGTTTGATTCGACTTCTGCCAATAATAACCTGAGTTCCGAACCGTAACTCAGCATCGGGCTCCAGGTAGGCGAAACCGCCAGCAAAACGACCTAGTTCTACATCCAACAGGTATTGTCTTATCCATCCTGGTACATCGTCCAGCCGCATCAGTATATCGGGCATATACCAAGCATGCGGGCTCTCACACTGGACCGCTTCCGGAAAAAAGACGAATGCTCCGGAATCCTGCCAATAATCGCGGAGTGGAGGTTTGCAGGCGGTCTAGGCTAGCGATTCAAGATCGGTCGCCTACCGTCTAAAAGGTGACAATCAACCTAAATCGCGAGGGACTTGCACCAACCACGTCATGAAACTTTGTGGAAAAATGCTGGGCATGACTGAACCCGCACTCGAGAGCGATGTCCGTCATGGATAATCTTGTCGATGTCAACAGGTTCTTAGCTTTTTCTATTCTCAGTCTTGAAATGTAGGCTGCGGGCGTCTCGTTAAACATCTGGGAGAACACACGCGTGAAATGTCGCTCCCCGAGATCTACTTGCTTTGCAAGACTAGAGATCCTAATCCCATCCGCGAGGTGTGTACGTATATAGTCTTCAAGTCGGCGACAATCCCTTGCAGTCAGTCCACCGGAGAGTTTAGCGGCGGGTAGATCGTTTTTGGTCATTCTTGTGAGAAAGGCGAGAGTCTGAACCAACCAGCTTGCAGCTAGCAAATCGAAAAAATTGTCTGGCGCAGAGGCTTCTGACGTCAACGCACTCAAACACCGGGTGATCTCAGGTGAAACCGGGCCCTCAAAAAATCGGTCGAGACAAGGCCAGTCTTTCAAAAAGTTATCATTTAAATCTAACATAGTATATTCAAAGTCACCGTTGATCTCCACCTCTCCAGTGAACGTTGCTTGCGCTGGGACCACGTAAAGGCGCGAGCCAATGGTCCTGGTCTTTCTTACTATTGGAAAGCCGTCCGTCTCCAAACGCTGCCTTTCCATTGTGCACCGGGTCCATATCACAGTGGCTCTTGATTGCCGCAGTTCCCACCGAACTAGGCCGTCTGGTTTACGGCGAACAAGCTTCACTTGCGCAGCGTCGGTGCAGGAGGTGAGCCTGGATAGCTCACCTCCATTTATGCAGGCGGGGAGCCTGGAGAGCTCACCTCCACTTATTGAATGACTCGGAAGTTCTCCTGCTTCACGACCAGCCATCGAGCATGTCTTTCAGACTAAGTTTAGTTTATCACTGAAGGAGAACCTTCCACATCCGGAGTCAGTTCTGGCTTCAAGAAGATGTCATTTCCACAGTTTTTCGCGTAGCTGGTGGACTCTAGGGTCCGTTACGGACGCTCGAAGCTTTCAGCGTCGGGGGGGAAAGCCGCCGTTCGCCGCGATCTGCGCCCGCGCGGTGCTGCCGAAGCTGGTTGTAGGCGCCGCGCCCGGCACAACCACCCGCGCGCGGACTCAAACTCCGCCAGCTCCAGTGCAGCAGACTCGGTCAGCCCGTTCACCGTCGCCTTGCTGGCGCGGTAGATTGATAGGAGCGCAGCGCATCATGCGGCGCTTAGCTTCGGGCGCATGGACAGGCCGCTCCCATAGCCCGCCGCCATGCAACATGATCGGGACGCCGGCAGCAGCGGCCGCCTGGATCAGCGGCTCGGCCGCGTAGCACCAACCGCAGAGCGGATCGTAGAAGTAATGCAGGATGAGTCTTGCCATCGGGCAAGCTCCGTTTCTTGTGCATTGGGAGTAAGGGCGGCCGCGCGCCGCCCTCGCGGAGGTTTGGGCCCGCATCACGCCGCCTGGAGCGCCTTGCGGATGCTTTCGGCCAGGGGAGTGGTGTGGCGCCCGATCAGGCGGCTGAGGTCGCGGCTGTCGTCGAACAGGGCGCCTTTGGCCGCGCCCATGTCGCTGTCGGAGAGCAGCGCCGCCAGGCCTGGAGGGAGGCCGGCGGCCAGGAGCGCGGCCTTGAAGTCGGCCTCCGGCAGGTTCCTGTAGCCGATCGCCCGGCCGGTCTGACGCGACACCTCCGCCGCAAGCTCTGCCAGGGTGTAGGCCTCATCCCCGGCGAGTTCGTAGGTCCGGCCGGCCTGCTCCGTGTCCGACATCAGCACGGCGGCGGCGGCGTAATCGGCACGGGCGGCCGACGCGATCCGCCCCCTCCCGCCGCCCCCAGCAAGGCGTCGTGTGCGAGAGCCGCCGGAAGGCTGGCCATGTAGTTCTCGGTGTACCAACCGTTTCGGAGCAGGACGAACGGGACGCCCGACCGGGCCAGCAGGGCCTCGGTCTGGCGATGATCCTCCGCCAGGCCCAGCGGCGAGCGGTCGGCGTGCAGGACGCTGGTGTAGGCGATCAGCGACACCCCGGCCGCCCTGGCCGCCTCGACCACGTTGCGGTGTTGCGTCACGCGGCCCTCCATGGCGCTGGAGGAGATGAACAGCAGCCGTTCGACACCGGCGAAGGCTGCCCTCAGCGAAGCGGGATCGTCGTAGTCGGCGCTGCGCGTCTGGAGGCCCTGCTCCCTCAGGGGCACCGCTTTGGCTTCCGCGCCATCTTTGCCTCGGCGAACCATGCCGGCGATCTCGGCAGCTTGAGTGGTCTTGAGCAGTGCTTCGATGACCAGGGCGCCGAGCTGGCCGGTGGCGCCGGTGACGAGAAGGCGGGGCGAGGTTGATACGGACAAGGCAAGCTCCTTCTTGGATCTTGGTAAAGACGAGGTATTGAATAGAGACCGTTATTGCGCGATGTAAGGAGGCATGATTTCCGCCCCAGGTGACTTCGAAGTGCCCTCCACGCGTGAGGACGGGCCGCCCCTCGGTTCGGCGTTCGGCGCCTGGCAGGATGTGGGATTCGACGCGGCGGCCTGTCCGGTGCGCAATGTGCTGGACCGTATCGGCGACAAGTGGACCCTGCTGACATTGGTGGCACTAGCGTCGCGCCCGCGGCGCTTCAGCGAACTACACCGCGCGATCCCGGACATCTCCAAGCGCATGCTGACGCAGACCCTGCGCGAGCTGGAGCGTGATGGGCTGGCAAACCGGCAAGTCTTCCCGACAAAGCCGCCCAAAGTGCAGTATAGCCTTGCAGCGCTCGGCGTGTCGGTGCTGAGGCCGCTGGCAGTCCTGGTCGACTGGGCGGAGGACAGCTACCCCGCCATCCGTAAGGCCCGACAACGGTTCGACGCCGCTGAGGAGCAGGCTCGCGCGCCCTAAGGACGTTAGGCCAACAGCAGAGACACAGCGTTCGGCCACGAACGGACAACCGAGTGGTCGCTTATAGGCAACCAGGCAAGTTCGACATTGGCAACGGCCAGGCCATTCGGCGAGTTGTCTGCCAGCAACGAGCGGCTTGCGATCACGTCGCTAAGGGTTGCGGGGCTGGATCCTAATACCAGTCGGCCTTGATGCCGACTCATAAAAAGCAAGCAGTCCTTTTTTGAGAAAAAGGACCAAAAAACTTTTGACTCCGCTGTCGCGCGCTCTCCGGATAAGTCCGCGACAGCGGAGACAAAAGTTTTTTGCTTCTTTTTTTCAAAAAAGAAGGCCTTGCTTGCTTAGAAACGGTCAATCTCCAGGCCCGTCGGTATTAGCCTCGAGCAAACCCCTGTGGTGGAGGCGAGTGAAAAGCAGATAGAGGGTGCCGGGACCAAGGCCGGGCAGCTTCCCCTACTTGGCGCCGTGATGCCACTGCAGTGGCTGGGCAAGCAGCGCGTCTAGGATCGCAACGCGCGTAAAGCGATGGGGCACTGCGACACTGGCACCTTCACCGGACGTATGTCGAGTTCCAGCGCAAGTGCATGCCGTGAAGCTCCGCCATTTCGATGACGCGCGCCTTGCTCAAGCGAAGCCGCGCGGTTCGTGAGCGCTCGGTTTGGCTCGCCCCCCGGAGCCGGGCAGATGGCAGGACACCATTGATCCGACATGGAACTGTCACTCCGGCCGGGCTGCCTTTGCAGGTATGAAAGGTGGGAGATCCAGCCCAACGCGGAGGAACACATGCGGCAGGCCAACATGCTCATCCTGTCAGGCCTGCTCGTGGGAGCCTCCGGCAGCATCGCCCGCGCCCAGTTGGCGCCGGCCACGCCGCCCGTCCTGGCCGTGCCGGACGTCAACGTGGTTGCCAGCACGCCGCTGCTCGGCTCCGGCATCGATCGCAGCGCCCTGCCGCAAGCCACCCAGGTGCTGGGTTCGGCGCAGATCGACCGCACCCAGGTGCCCAGCCTGACCGGCGCCATCCTCGAGAACATTCCCAGTGCCACCATCAACGACACGTCCGGCAACCCCTTTCAGCCGGACATCCTGTTTCGCGGCTTCACCGCATCGCCGGTCACCGGCACAGCACAGGGCCTGGCCGTCTACGTGAACGGCGCGCGCTTCAACGACCCGTTCGGCGACACGGTGAACTGGGACCTGATCGTGCCCGAAGCCATCCAGACGGTGAACCTGGAGGCCTCCAACCCGGTGTTCGGCCTGAACGCGCTCGGTGGCTCGGTGAACGTGCAGCTGAAGGACGGCTTCTCCTTCAACGGCGCCGACCTCACCGCCATCGGCGGCTCGTTCGACCGCGGGCAGGGTGTGGCGGAGTTCGGCCAGCGATATGGTGATTTCGCGATCTACGCCGCCGGCGACATCACCCACGACGGCGGCTACCGCGACACCGGCAACTCCGACCTCTATCGCATCTTCACCGACTTTGGATACCGTCACGAGGGCACCGAGCTGCACCTCAGCGTCACCGCGGCGGACGACACGCTGGGCAACCCCGGCGCCACGCCGGTGCAGGAGCTCAACGCCAACCCGGCCTCGATCTTCACCGCGCCGAACACCGTGTTCAACGAGTACGTCTCGGTGAACCTGCGCGGCAGCCAGGTCATCAACGACACCACCTCGCTGCAGGGCGTCGCCTACTATTCGAACTTGACGCAACGGGTGAGCAACGGTGCGACCGAGGAAGTGGCACCCTGCAGCACGTTCGGCAGCGACAACGCCGGCCTGCTGTGCAACGACGACGGCACGCCGGTGACCACGCGTGGCGGCGGCCCGGTGTCCGACTTCCTGCACGGTGCCACCTATTCCGGCCTCGTGCTGGAAGGCTTGCAGGCACAGTCCTACGGTGCGTCGCTGCAGGTGACCAACGATGCCACCCTGTTCGGCATGAAGAACCACTTCGTGCTCGGCGGCAGCTTCGACGGATCGAACTCGGTGTTCGACGCCTCGACCCAGATCGGCGGTTTCAGCACCAACGGCAACGGCTACGTGGGCCCCGGCGTCATCCAGGACCAGCTGAGCGAGGGCACGGTGCCGGTGACGGTTGCCACCCAGACGCGCTACTACGGCGTGTTCGGCGTGGACGTGCTGACGCTGCTGCCGCAGCTCGACCTTTCAGTCGGCGGGCGCTTTAACAACGCGCAGATCGACAGCTTCGACAAGCTCGGCACCGCGCTCACCGGCCAGCACACCTACAGCCGGTTCAACCCGACGGCCGGCCTCACCTACACCTTCGTGCCCGCGTTGCAGGCCTACGGCAGCTACAGCGAGACCAACCGCGCGCCCACGCCCACCGAACTGTCCTGCAGTTCGGCGGCAAACCCGTGCTCGCTGCTGAACTTCTTCATCGGCGACCCGAACCTCAAGCAGGTGGTGGCTCGCACCTTCGAGCTGGGCCTGCGCGGCCGCATCCCGAGCTATTACGGCGGCCGCTTCTCCTGGAACGTCGACTACTACCACACCAACGACAACGACGACCTGATCTTCCAGACCACCGAGAACAACCCGAACCTGGCCTTCTACACCAACGCCGGCCGCTCCCTGCGCCAGGGCGTGGAAGCCAACCTGCACTACGACACGCCGAAGCTGCACGCCGTGTTGGGTTACGCCTATACCGACGCCACGTTCGGCTCGCCGCTGCTGCTCGGCAGCGGCAGCAATCCTCTTGCCGACGCCAACGGCAACATCCAGGTGCAACCCGGCGACCGCATTCCCGGCATTCCGCAGCACCGCGGCACCGCCGTGGTCGAGTACAAGGTGACCGACCGCTGGAGTGTCGGCGGCTCGGCGATCCTGCAGAGCGACCAGTACCGCTTCGGCGACGAGGCGAGCCTCACCAAGCCGGTCGGCGGCTACGTCGTCATCAACCTCGACACGTCCTACAGGATCACCGACCACATGACGCTGTTCGGCCTGATCAACAACGTGACGGACCGGACGTACGACACCTATGGCAGCTTCGGTCCGGTGGCCGACATCACCTTCCCGCACGTGCCCGGCGGGGTGAACGACCCGCGGACCGCCAGCCCGGGGTCGCCGATCGCGGGGTACGGAGGAGTGAAGGTGACGTTCTGAGGAGAGCAGCAAGCGGTTCTTTTTTGAAAAAAAGAACCAAAAAACTTTTGTTTCCTGAGTACACGCTGAGGGAAGTTCCGCGACAGCCGGACCAAAAGTTTTTTGCTGCTTTTTTTCAAGAAAGCAGGCCTTGCCTTCCTTTACCGGCCGTCAGGACTATCCTGGATGTCCCTCACACGCCTGCTTGCCCAAGCCGCCGCCAACCTGAAAGCTGGAGAGACCGGGCTAGCCATCGCGCCGCTCCGCCAGGCGGCCGCGCTGCAGCCGAGTAACGCTACCGTCCACCACGATCTCGGGCTGGCCTGCCTCGACTCAGGCCGCGTGCCCGAGGCGGTCGCCGCGTTGCAGACGGCGGTCGGCTGCGACCCGCACTACGCGCGCGCCTGGCTGCGCCTGGGCGTCGCCCAGGAGCGTGCGGGCGATGCCGCCGCGGCCGTCGCCGCCTACCACCGCGCCACCGAACTGCTGCCCTCGCTGGCCGAAGCCTGGTTCCGCGCCGGCGCCCTGGTGTTCACCCTGGGCCACCGCGAGCAGGCGGTCGCCTGTTTCCGCCGCGCCGCCTCTGCCGCAGGCCGCACCGCTTTCGGGCGCCTGGGGGCCGCCCGCGCGCTGCTGGCCGAAGAGCGCGACGCGGAGGCCGAGCGGGTTCTGCGGCAGTCGCTGGCGCTGGACCCGGCCAACCCGATGGCGCTGGACCTGCTCGGCAACCTGCTCGCCGATGCCGGCCGCTTCGACGCCGCGCGCGACTGTTTTGCCGGCGCCGTCGCCCATGCACCGCTGATGGCCGGCAGCTACTACGACCTGGTGCGCTGCCGCAAAGTCACGCAGGCCGAGGCCGGCCTGATCGCCGAGATGGGGGCGGCGCTCGACGTGCCGGGCCTGCCTGCCGACCAGCGCGTGCGCGTCCACCTCGCCCTCGGCAAGGCGCAGGACGATCTGGGCAACCCGCACGCGGCCATGGCGCATTTCGACACGGCGCAGGACATCCGAGCCGCCGAAGTCCCGTTCGATGCGGCCGCGTTCGACGCGCAAGTCGACTGGCTGATCGCCTGCTTCACGCAGGAGCTGGTTGCCGCGCCGGCGCTGGGCGTGGCCGACGCCACGCCGTTGCTGATCGTCGGCATGCCCCGCTCGGGCACCCCGCTGGCCGAGCAGATCCTCTCCAGCCACTCCGAGGTCGCCGCCGCCGGGGAGCTGAACTTTTGGAACGAGCGTGGACTTGCCTGGGCATCCGCGGGCAGCGCCGGGCTTTCCCCAGACTTCCTTGGCGAGGCGGCGCGCGACTACGTTGCTGTGCTGCGCCGGGTTGGTGGACACGCGCCGCGTGTCACCGACAAGATGCCGTTCAACTTTCTTTGGGCGGGGCTGATCCACCTGGCCCTTCCGCACGCCACCATCATCCATTGCCGGCGCGCGGCGGTGGCCACCGCACTTTCGATACACCAGACCTACTTCAACCCGCGCCTGGCGTTCCCGACCGGGGGTGCGGCCCTGGTCGCCTACCTGCGCAGCTACCAACGCCTGACCGACCACTGGCGACAGGTGCTGCCGCCCGCCCGCTTCGTGGAAGTGGAGTACGAAACGCTGACCGGCAGCCCGCACGCCGAGATACGGCGCCTGGTGGGCCAAGCCGGGCTCGCGTGGAACGAGGCCTGCCTGCACCCGGAACGCAACGGCCGGGTGGTCAAGACGCCCAGCAAGTGGCAGGCACGTCAGGCGATAAACCGCGACTCGGTGGAGCGCTGGCGCACGTACGAGCATGTTCTGGGGCCGTTGCGCGAGCTTGCCGGCGACGTACTTCCCGACCAGGCGTCAGGTTGCGCCGTTAAGCAGGATTGACCGTTGCGAAGCAAGCAAGGCCTTCTTTTTGAAAAGAAGAAGCAAAAAACTTTTGTCTCCGCTGTCGCGGACTTATCCGGAGAGCGCGCGACAGCGGAGTCAAAGTTTTTTGGTTCTTCTTTTCAAAAAAGAACCGCTTGCTTGCGTGTCATCGGTCAAGATCCGAGACCGCTGGTGTGAGGTCAGGTTGAGCAGCCACGGCTCGCCTCGTGCGAAACTGACAATACTCTGACAATATAGATAAGCACATCGGCGTCGCATCCAAGACCAACGCCATCGCTTGCTAAGTGTCACTTGAGTAGACGGTAGAAAACTGTCACAGAACCGAGCGAGCAGGCCGGTGTCCGACTGGCTAATGTCGTCAGACAGATGGGCGAGGGCTTTTGCACCTTCTCCGTCGTCCAGACCCAGCACCGGAGCACATCGTGACGAGCAACAAACGCCTGCATCCACTGGCCGGTCTGTTGGCCGCCGGGCTTGCCGCCCAAGCTGCTCCCGCGCTGGCTGGTCCGTCCCAGCCTTTCCCCACCTACACGACGGGCCTGCAACCGAACGGCTCCTACGTAGTCTCCAACGGGCAGATCATCACGCCGGCCGGGACCCAGGTGAACCTGGGCATCCGCGTGCGCGCCAAGGCCGTCGCAGTGAACCCGAATCCGCAGCTGCACGTCGCCGCCGTGCTGACGATGGGCGCGGCCGAGCCGATCCTGGTGTTCGACACGCTCACCGGCGAGGTCATGCAGAGCTACCTGCCGTTCCAGGACCCGTCCGGCACCTATGGCGGCGTTACCTACTCCGCGGACGGCAAGTACCTGCTGTTCAGCCAGGACAGCAGCTACGTCACCATCGCCAGCGTCGGCCCCACCGGCTTGCTCACCGACTACGCGCACGTCTCCGTGCCGCCGAACACGTCGCAGATCACCTGCTTCCCAAACAGCCCGATCGGCCCGTACGGCCGGCCGTGCGGCGAGCTCTACACGCCGTCGACGTCATACCCGGGCAGCGTCGCCTTTTCCGCTGACGGGAAAAGCGCCTACGCGCTGCTGAGCCAGAACGACACGCTCGCGGCGATCGACCTCACGCAGAAGCCGCCGGTGCTGGGCACCCAGACCCGTGTCGGCAACGCGCCCAACACCCTGCTGGTGCACGGCCAGTACGCCTACGTCAGCAACGAGGGCGGCCGGATCGCAAGCAAGTCGGACTTCACCGTGCTGTCCGCCGGCACCCCCATCGTCGCCAACACGATCAACGGGTCGGCCGTCACCGGCACCGTCTCCGTGGTCAGCACCGTCTCGCAGAAAGTGGTGGCCACCATCCCGGTCGGCCTGCACCCAACCGGCATGGCCATCTACGGCTCGTCGCTGCTGGTCTCCAACACCTACAGCGACACTATCTCGGTGATCGACCTTGCAACCAACAAGGTCGTCCGCACGCTCAGCCTGGGGCTGCCGATCGGCATACCGGGCCAGGGCATGGCCGCCTACGGCGCCGCACCCACCGGCATGGCGGTCGATACAGCCAACAACATCGCCTACGTGGCGCTCTACAACGCCAACGCCATCGCCGTGATCGACCTAGCCAGCAGTGCCGCGCACCCTGTTACCGGCCTGATCCCGGTGGCCTACGCGCCGGCCTCCGTGGCGCTGGATGCGCGCCACAACCAGCTGGTCGTGGCCAACGACAAGGGCATCGGCACGCTCGCCTCCTTTGAGACCGACCACGGCGTCACCGGCTACAACACCCATCAGGACACCGGCACCGTCAGCATCGTGCCCATCCCGGACGCGGCTACGCTCGCCACGATGACCAGGCAGGTGCGCCAGAACGACCATTGGGACTTGGCGGCCAACATCGCCTCGGCCAGCGGCGGCAACTACCAGACGCCACCGGTTGCGATCCCGGCGCATATCGGCGACCCCTCGCTGATCAAGCACGTCTTCCTGATCATCCGCGAGAACCGCACCTACGACCAGATGCTGGGCGACGTCGCCGCCGGCAACGGCGACGCGGAACTCGCGGTATTCGGCGGCAAGGACTCGCCGAACGTGCACAACCTGATCCAGCGTTTCCCGCTGCTCGATAACTTCTACGACCCGAGCCGCCAGTCCGCCGACGGCCACCAGTGGATCATCGAGGCGATGGCGCCCTACCAGGACGACATCCAGGCGCCCGACTGGATACGCAGCTACCCCGGCGGTAACGCCGGCGACTCGCTCGCCTACACCAAGAAGGGCTTCCTGTTCCAGGAGACGGTGGCCGCCGGCCTGCCCACCAAGATCTACGGCGAGTACTCGGAGAACGAGTTCTTCCCGACCGCGCAGGGCCACCCGAGCTGGCTGCAATTCTACAACGACGCGCGCGCCTTCGAGACCGGCAAGGAAAGCGTGCTGCAATACCAGAACGCAATCCAGGTCGAGTCCTCGGTGCCGGCGGTGGAGAACCACCTGATCCTTAACTTCCCGCAATTCGACCTGAACATCCCCGACCAGTATCGAGTCGATGTGTGGCACGAGGATTTCAGCCGCGACCTCGCCAACGGCACCGTGCCGTCGCTGACCGTGGCTTGGGTGATGTGCGACCACACCGGCGGCCCGCCGACGGTTGACGCCGAAGAGGCCGACAACGACCTGGCGATCGGCCGGATGATCGACATCATCAGCCACAGCTCGGTGTGGAAGGATTCTGCGATCTTCATCGAGGAGGACGACGCGCAGAACGGCGTGGACCACGTCGACGGCCACCGCAGCCCCGGCTACATCGTCAGCCCCTACGCGGTGCAGTATGGCCCGACCGACCACACCTACTACACGCAGGTCAACATGACCCGCACGATCGAACAGATCCTCGGCTTGCCGCCGCTGAACCAGTTCGACCTGATCGCCTCGCCGATGACCACTGACTTCACCAGCACGCCGAACTTCGCACCTTGGAACCACGTGCCGAACCAGGTCCCGCTGACCATGGGTGTCAGCGCCAGCAACGCTGCACCCGACGACCAGTACGGCGCGCTGCAGCACGCCTGGCGCGCCAAGAAAATGGAGATGTTTGCCGGCCGGTCCACGCGTCCGGACTCTGAAGATGCGGACACGCTGAACCATTACATCTGGTACGAGGCGACCAGGTACCAGCGTCCGTATCCCGGCGAGACGAAGCTGCGGCCGCCGTCCGACTTCGCCGGGCGTGTGGCACCGGCCGGGGATACTGACGACGATTAAGGCGAAGCGAACGGCAAGGAAGGCAAGGCCTTCTTTTCTGAAGAAAAGAAGCAAAAGACTTTTGTCTCCGCTGTCGCGGACTCATCCGGAGAGCGCGCGACAGCGGAGTCAAAAGTTTTTTGGTTCTTTTTTCTCAAAAAAGAACCGCTTGCCTTGCCTGGCTTAGTTCACCGCAGCGGATCGCGGGTATCAGGCCTGAGCTCTCGCAACTCGCGGACCCTGCTTTTTGTGTTAAAGGCGTTTGGCACGTACGTAGTCGCGTATCGGGAGGCCGATGGTGCGGATACTCGTCGTTGAGGACAACGCGTCGCTGCAGGGGTTGATCCTGGCGCACCTGCGTGACCGCGGGTTCGCTGCCGACTCTGCTTCGACCGGTGCTGCCGCTTTAGAGGCGGCAGGCCATGCAGCCTACGACGCGGTCATCCTCGATCTCGGCTTGCCCGACATCGACGGCATGGACGTGCTGCGTAGCGTGCGCACGGGTTCACGCGAGGACCTGCCCATCCTGCTGCTGACGGCGCGCGACAGCGTGGCGGAGCGTGTGGCGGGACTGGACGCAGGTGCGGACGACTACATCGTCAAACCGGTGGATGCCGCCGAGCTCGACGCGCGGCTGCGCGCCGTGCTGCGCCGCCCCGGCACCCGCCTGCGCCCGGTGCACGTCTTCGAGGATCTCACCTTTGACTCTGCAAACCGGCGCGCGTCACGCGAGGACGACCCGATCGACCTCACGCCGCGCGAGGCGATGCTGTTCGAGGAGCTCGTGCGCCATGGCAACCACGTCGTCGTGCGCGACCGGTTGGTGGAACGGCTCTACGACGGCGAGGCCAACGTGAGCGGCAACGCCGTCGAGGCCATCGTCTCGCGTCTGCGCCGCAAGCTTGCCGCCTCCGGGTCATGCGTGCGCATCGAGACGTTGCGTGGTATCGGTTACCGGCTGGCCGCGTGAGAGCGCGCGCGCCGGTGCGCGCCCACCCGCTCGGCAGCCTGCGGGTGCGGCTCGCCGGCTCGATGCTCCTGGTGCTGATAGCCGCCCTTGCCCTGTCCAGCGTTGCGGACGAGGTCGCCACGGCCGCCTTCGGCCGCGCGCATGGTTGGTTGCGCGTGTTGAACAGCGAGCCCTACCAGGACGGCGTCGTTCTCGCGTCGTTCGGCCTGGCGGTGGGCGCGCTGATCTGGCTGGTGAGCGCCTGGAGCCTGGCGCCGCTGTCGCGTGCGTCGCGCGAGGCACGCGAGGCAGGTCCCGGCCATCCCGGTGCGCGCATCTCGTCCGCCCGCCTGCCGACCGAGATCCAGCCGCTGGTGGACGCGGTCAACGGCGCGCTCGAGCGGCTCGAGGCCGCCTACGCGGCCGAGCGGCAGTTCACCGCGCATGCCGCCCACGAGTTGCGGACACCGCTGGCCGTGCTGACCCTGCGGCTGCAACGCGCCCGCGCGCAGGGCAGCGCGCTGGACTGGCCAGGCGTGGAGCGCGACCTCGACCAGATGACCCGTCTGGTCCGCCAGCTGCTCGACCTCGCGCGCAAGCAGGCTGGCCGTGGCGGGCAGGACATGCGTCCGGCCAACCTCTCGCGCATTGCGCGCGAGGCGGCCGCCGCGGGGCAGCCGCGGGTGTCGGCGGGCCG
>CAXUIR010000018.1:0-15598 GCA_964251005.1 uncultured Acetobacteraceae bacterium
GGTCAAAAAGCCGGGGCGAAATGCGTAGTCGAAAAGCGGGGTCGAAAGGCAGGTGCGATGAGGGTGGCCGAAGACGGGTGGCGCGCCACGTTATACGGGGTTAGCCTGCCCAGAAAGGTAGGATCGGTCGAGGACGGAGCGTGGACGCCAGCATTCCAGTATCGGGCGGAGAGGCAGCGCGGCCCGGGCGCCGCAGCCTGCACCGCTTCGCCAACCCGGGCCAGTTCCTGCGCCTGGCCACGCGCGTGCAGCCCTGGCTGACCTGGCCGGGCGTGGTGCTGACCGTGGTGGCACTGGCGTGGGGGTTGCTGTTCTCGCCGGCCGACTACCAGCAGGGCGACACCGTGCGGATCATGTACATCCACGTTCCGTTCGCCTGGCTGTCGATGATGGGTTACGCCGCCCTCGCCGGCGCCTCGCTGCTGTCTCTGGTGTGGCGCCACCCGCTGGCCGACATGGCGGCGGCTGAGATCGGGCCGGTGGGCGCTGCGGCAGCGGCGCTGTGCCTGGCCACCGGCAGCCTGTGGGGTCGGCCCACCTGGGGCGCATGGTGGGTGTGGGACGCGCGGCTGACCAGCGAACTGGTGCTGTTCTTCCTCTACGCCGGCCACATCCTGCTGATCCGCGCCTTCGACGACCAGGAGCGCGGCTACCGCGCCGGCGCTATTCTGGCCCTGGTGGGCGTGGTGAACCTGCCGGTGATCCACTACAGCGTCCTGTGGTGGAACTCCTTGCACCAGGGCAACAGCATCGGGCTGACCGGCTCCAACACCATGGACAGCCGCATCCTGTGGCCGCTGGCGTTCGCGCTCTTCGGCACCACGTTCGGGTTCTTCGCAATCGTGGCCGCACGGTTGCGGGCGGCGGTGATGGAGCGGCGGCTACGAGGGCTGCTGATGGCGCAGGCGGAGAGTGTCGCTTGAGGAAAGAAAGCAAGCGGTTCTTTTTTGAAAAAAAGAACCAAAAAACTTTTGTTCCTTGGGTACACGGTGAGGAACGTTACGCGACAGCCGAGGCAAATGTTTTTTGCTGCTTTTTTTCAAAAAAGCAGGCCTCGCTTTCTAGCGTGACAAGGTCCTGACGTGAACAACCCGTTGCAATACGACCACCTGTCCTACGTCGCAGCCGCCTACGCACTGTTCGCCGCGGGCACGCTGTACTTCGCGCTCGGCGCGCGCACGCGCCTGGCGCGCGTCACCCGCCGGCTGCGCGCCGCGGACCCGCGCGGGCGCCGCACATGACGCGCAAGCACCGCCGGATGGTGATCGTGCTCGCCTGCCTGGCCGGCGTGGGCGGCGCCAGCGCGCTGACGCTCAACGCGTTCAGCGACAATTTAGTGTTCTTCATGTCGCCTGGCGACATCGCCGCCAAGGCGCCTGACGTCGGGCGCACCATCCGGCTGGGCGGGCTGGTGGCCGCGGGTTCGCTGCACCTGGCAAAGGACGACGGCGAACCGGTGGCGCACTTCACCGTCACCGACGGCCGGCACAGCATCCCGGTCAGCTACACGGGCATCCTGCCGGATCTGTTCCGCGAGGGACAGGGCGTGGTGGCGCTGGGCACGATCCAGCCCGACCGCAGTTTTCACGCCCAGGAAGTATTGGCGAAACACGACGAGACCTACATGCCGAAGGACGTGGCCGACGCGCTGAAACGCTCCGGTCACTGGAACCCGGCGCAGGGCTCAGCGCCACCGGCAAACACGTGGGGTGCGGTTTTGGCGAGCGGCAGCAAGTAAGCGGTTCTTTTTTGAAAAAAAGAACCAAAAAACTTTTGGTCCTTGGCCGCGCGCTGTTGGAGAGTCCGCGACAGCGCTAGCAAAAGCTTTTTGCTTCTTTTTCTCGAAAAAGAAGATTCTTTCTTTGGATTTTCAGGATGATCCCCGAACTCGGCCACTTCGCCCTAGCCATCGCCTGCGCCCTCGCCTTCGCGCAAGCCATCATCGGCATCTGGGGTGCGCACCGCCGCGACATGCGCCTGATGGCCGCCACACCCGGCCTCGCCATCGGCCAGTTCCTCGCACTCGCCGGCGCCAGCCTGGCACTCGTGCTGGCCGCTGCTGGCGACGACTTCTCGGTGGTCAACATCGCCGAGAACAGCGCCGTCGCCAAGCCGCTGCTCTACAAAATCACCGGCACCTGGGGGAACCACGAGGGCTCCATCCTGCTGTGGGGCCTAATCCTGGGCATCTGCGGCGCGCTGGTGGCCGGCTTCGGCCGCAACCTGCCCTCGGCGATGCGCGCGCGCGTGCTGGGCGTGCTCGGCGGCACCTCGGCCGGCTTCTTGCTGTTCTGCCTGCTGACGTCGAACCCGTTCCTGCGCTCGTTCCCTGCACCGGTGGACGGCCGCGGCATGAACCCGCTGCTGCAGGACCCCGGCTTGGCCTTCCACCCGCCCATCCTCTACATGGGCTACGTCGGTTTCGCCGTGCCGTTCGCCTTTGCGGTGGCGGCGCTGCTGGAAGGCCGGATCGACGCGGCCTGGGGGCGCTGGGTGCGGCCGTGGGCGCTGGTCTCCTGGTGCTTCCTCACCTGCGGCATCGCGATGGGCTCCTGGTGGGCGTACTACGAGCTTGGCTGGGGCGGCTACTGGTTCTGGGACCCGGTGGAGAATGCTTCGCTGATGCCGTGGCTGACCGGAACCGCGCTGGTGCACTCGGCCATCGTGGTGGAGAAGCGCGAGAGCCTGAAGATCTGGACGGTGCTGCTGGCGATCGGCACGTTCAGCCTGTCGCTGTCGGGAACCTTCCTGGTGCGCTCGGGCATTCTCAACTCCGTGCACGCTTTTGCGCAGGACCCGGCGCGCGGCGTGTTCATCCTCGGCCTGCTCGGGCTGGTGATCGGCGGCTCGCTGCTGCTGTTCGCGCTGCGGGCGCCGTTGCTGCGTTCGGGCGGCATCTTCGCGCCGGTGTCGCGTGAGGGCGCGCTGGTGATGAACAACATCCTGCTGTGCTCGGTGTGCGCGGTGGTGATCGTCGGCACGATGTACCCGCCGTTCGCGGACCTGCTGCTCGGCCAGAAGATCAGCGTCGGTGCGCCGTTCTTCAACGCGACGGTGCTGCCGCTGGCGATCCCGCTGTTCGCGGCGATGGCGGTGGGGCCGCTACTGCCGTGGAAGCGCGGCCGGCTGTGGCCGCTGGTGGAGCACGCCTGGTGGGCCGCGGTGATCGCGATGATCGTGGCCGGCGTTTCGCTGATAGGCATGCGCGTGCTGCCGGCGCTGGCGTTCGGGGTGGCGGCCTGGCTGGTCTTGGGTTCGTTCGCCGAGGTGGTGGAGCGCACGCTGCTGTTCCGCGCCCCGATGGCCAACTCCGTGCGCCGCGCCCGCGGGCTGCCGGTGGCGGTGCTGGGTGCGGCCATCGCGCATGCCGGCATGGGGGTGACGGTCGCAGGGATCGCGGGGATGTCGCTGGCCAGCAACAAGATCGTCGAAGCGCGTCCCGGCGACCATTTTAAAGTGGGCGGGTACGAGTGGACGCTGATCTCCATCGACGACGCGACCGGCCCGAACTACGCGGCGCGCGTCGCCTCCATCGCGGTGACGAAGGACGGCAGGCAGATCGCGCTGATGCATCCCTCTCGCCGCAACTTCGAATCGCAGAACCAGACCACCACGGACGTCGCCATCCGCACCAACCTAATGCGCGACCTCTACGCCGTGTTGGGCGACGAACGTGACGGCTCGGCCGTGCTGCGCCTGCACGTCAACACGCTCGCACCGTGGATCTGGCTGGGCGGCGTCATCATGGCGTTTGGCGGCGGGTTGTCGTTGGCGGACCGGCGGCTGCGCGTGGGTGCACCCTCCCGCATCAGGGGCGCGGTGCCGGCATGACCGGCCAGAACGCGGCCACCGCCGGCGTCGCCCGCAGGCGGTTGCTGATGCTCGCACCGCTCGGCGTGGCAGTGGCCGGCGGTGCTGCGTTCTGGACGATGCTGAGCCGCATGCAGCGCGGCACCTTCGACCCGCACGATATCGGCAACCCGATGCTCGGCAAACCGGTGCCGGCCTTCAACTTGCCAGCGCTGGCGCCGAACAACGGCTTCTCCAGCGCGGACCTGCTGGCGGCAGCCAAAACCAAGCCGGTGGTGCTGAACTTCTTCGCCAGCTGGTGCATCCCGTGCGCCGAGGAAGCGGCCTCGCTCGCACAGCTGGAACAGCTGGGCGCGCAATTGTGGGGCATCGCCTACAAGGACGATCCGGCCAAGGCGCGCGCGTTCCTCGACCGCTACGGCAACCCGTATCAGCGCATCGCGGTAGACGCCACCGGCAACACCTTTATCGATTTCGGCCTGTTCGGCGTGCCGGAAAGCTTCCTGGTCGACGCTTCCTGCAAGCTGGTCTGGCACATTGCTGGGCCGATGTCTGACAGCGTGATCGATGGTCAGTTGAAAGGGCGCGTTTGATGCGCAGGCAAGGCAAGCGGTTCTTTTTTGAAAAAAAGAACCAAAAAACTCTTGTTCTCTGGGGTGCGGAGATCGTCGCGCTCGTCCTGCTGACTGCTTCGCCGGCTGGAGCAATTTCGGATCCGCGGGAGATGCTCGCAAACCCGCAGCAGGAAACGCGCGCGGAACAGATCGGCAGCCAGTTGCGCTGCCTGGTGTGCCAGAACGAGTCGATCGAGGACAGCAACGCCGCACTCGCCCACGACCTGCGCGCCATCGTGCGCCAGCGCGTGTCCGCCGGCGACACCGACAGCCAGATCATGGCTTGGATGGTCGCGCGCTACGGCAACTTCGTCCGCCTCAAGCCGCCGCTCTCGCTGGCTACCGCGCTGCTGTGGTTCACGCCGCTGCTGGCGCTGCTAGCCGGCGCTGCGGCGGCCATGCTCGGCAGGCGACGCGTGCAGGAAGCGCCGCAGCCGCTGAGCGAGGCGGAAAGCGCGCGGTTGGCAGAGATCGTGTAGGAAGCGGTTCTTTTTTGAAAAAAAGAACCAAAAAACCTTTGTCTCCGCTGTCGCGCGCTCCCCCGAAAGACGACATAGGTGAGTTGGAAAGCCTCTCGCCTTCTGTTCAGTGTTCGATAAGAGGATCGGGCCTGCGCTTCAGCTGGAGTGGTTTGAGAGCACAGGCGAGTGCCACTTGGCAGTGGCAAGGCAGCAAAGGCACTGAATAACTGTTGCGGCGCCGTCAGACTCAGGCCGACTGTCTCGGCGACACGCAAGCAAGCGGTCCTGTTTTGAAACGGCGGACCCAAGTTTCGGAGCGGACAGGTTCAGCGCTCGGAACATCAATCGTCATGCGGCTGCGTTGTCCGGCTTTCTTGGATGTTCTACCAGCACGCCTTAAGGCTGACCCGGAGAAAGCAAGCAGTCCTTTTTTGAAAAAAAGGACCAAAAAACTTTTACCCCCAACGCCTGCATCAAGGAGGGGAACATCGATGCAAGCAGACATGCTGGCAGAACCAGGGCTAACCGTTGTGCAGGCTGCTGAAGCAAAAGTTTTTTGCTTCTTTTTTTCAAAAAAGAAGGCCTTCCTTGCTTAACGAATGTCAGCCTCAACGCAGGCAGGTATCAGCCTACCGTTTGGCCGCCCAGCCTATGCCCCGCTTGCGGCTCGGCTCTGAACAGGCCAGACGGCCAAACGATATTCGCGCATGGAAGCTAGCTTCTCAATCAATGTGTTCGCTCCAAACCCGATCCGCCGAACCGAATTTTTGTTCCACTGGGCGCGCGCTGCAGAAACCTCGCGACAGCAGGACCCGGTGTTTTTCGCTGCTTCTAAAGAGAAGCAGGCCATGCCTTCCTTGCCGGACGTCAAAGTGTGAGCGTCCGGGACCGCTAGACATGCACTCGGAACAGAAAGCCTCAAGTGCCACCATAAAGCCGACGACACGATGATCTGGCTGGGCCTCGCTGCTGTCACCATCCTGGCGTTGATCCCGCTTGCCTGGTCCGTGCTCCTCGGCGCGCGGCTGCGCAGCCGGCGTGACGCGGCGTTGGCGTTGCACCGTCTGCAGCTGCAGGAGCTCGATCGCGACCTCGCAGAACATCGCCTGCTTCCGCCCGAGCACGCCGCCGCCAAGCTGGAGGTGCAGCGCCGTCTGCTCGCCGAGGCCGAGCAGGTGTCGGAAGCCAGTCCCCGCACCTCCGGCCCGTGGCCGGTGATCACCACCGCCGTGCTGGTGCCGCTGCTGGCGTTGTTGATCTACGCGGCCGACGGCGGCACGCCGGACTACCAGGCCCGCGCGCGACAGGCGGCAGCTGAGGCGCGGGAAGCCGCACGCAGCGGCGCCCAGGTGCAGGACGCAGCCTTGGTGGCCAGGCTGCGCGCCACTCTGGGCACCATGGACCCGCATTCGGAGACGGCGCGGCGCGGCTACGTGATGCTGGGCAACGCCGAGCTGTCGATGGGCCACCTGCCGGAGGCGGCCTCTGCGTGGCGCCAGGCTCTGGCCGTGCGGTTCGACCCGTCCTTGGGGGCGGAGACGGCGGAGGCGATCACCGAAGCCGGGGCGCACGTGACGCCGGAAGCCGCGGCGCTGTTCAAGCGGGCGCTCGCCGAGGCGCCCGCCGACGTGCCTTGGCGCAAGGACGCGGAGAAACGCGTGGCCGAAGCCGGCAGGTGACGGTCGGCCGGTCAAAGCAAGGCCTGCTTTTTCAAGGAAACAGCAAACACTTTTGTCCCTGCCGTCGCGGAGTTCCTGCAGCGAGTACCCAGGAAGCAAAAACTTGGGACTGACCCAGATCCGGATCGGATTTAGGGTCGGTGTATGCTTGTAAGTCGTTGTCGGCTAACAGAAAAACAGCAGGTTCGTCGAGCGGAACTATTCATCGCTTGTGTCACTGCCAGAACGGCCGCCGATCTGGCCGGAGTTGACCGTAAATCCGCCGTGCTGTTCTACCACCGCTTGCGTCAGATCATCGCCGAAAACCTGGCCAACAGTGCCCCCATGAACGGCGAGATCGAAGTCGACGACACCTACTTCGGCGGCCATCGCAAGGGCAAACGCGGACGCGGCGCGGCCGGCAAGGTGGTCGTCTTCGGCATCCTCAAGCGCGGTGGACGCGTCACCACCATGGTCCCGCCTGACCTGCGCCGTCAGACGCTGATCCCCATCATACGCCGCAAGGTGGTGCCCGACTCGGTGGTCTACACCGACGGCTTCAACGTCTACGACACCCTCGATGTGTCAGATTTCACACCACAGGATCAACCATGGCGAGGAGTTCGTCAGAGACAAGTATGACCACATCAACGAGATAGAGAATTTCTGGAACCACGCCAAACGCACGCTGAGCCGCCACAACTTCATCCCGCGCGCGCACTTCGCCTGTTCCTCAAGGAGGCCGAGTTCCGCTTTAACAACGGCAGCCCAGCCACCCAGCTGCGCCAGCTCAAGGGCCGGGCGAAGGCAACACGTGAAAGCAATCGCCCGTCCGCATTAGCGTGGCTGCGTGCTCGGTGCCGTCAAGGCCGCTACGCGCCGCTGCGCGGTGGCCCCGCAAAGCAGCGGGGCCAGCCTTGACCGCACCTGCGCGCGCAGCCCCTCGTGTCCGTGGCCGGGACGAACAAACGGCTTGCCAGCCGAACAAAGAAACATGCGTTGAGGCAATAACGGATCAGGCCAAGTCAGCCAGAGGTCTGGTTTAAGCGTAACGAACTACCCCGGATCTGGGTCAGCCCCAAAAACTTTTGACTCCGCTGTCGCGCGCTCTCCGGATGAGTCCGCGACAGCGGAGACAAAAGTTTTTTGTTTCTTTTTTTCCAAAAAAGAAGGCCTTGCTTGCTTCGGAACGGTCAACCTCCAGGTCCGGTGGTATCAAGGGGGTCGAAACCCTATAGTCGCTGGCAGAAGCGGAAGCTTGGAGAGAACGAATTGATCTGCCTGGAGATCGCTCATTCGGTGGGGATCGGCGGTGCCAACAGCAAGCTCGACGTCATCGTCGTCCAGAGCCTGCTGAACCGGCACATGTCGTCGGCGAGCCGACACCTGGCGGTGGATGGCGATGTCGGCGTGCACACGCGAGCGGCGATCATTTCCTACCAGCACAGGATCGGCATGCGGCACCCGGACGGGCTGGTCGAGCCGGTCGGTCCGACCTGGAACGCGCTGACGGACGGCCACAACCTCCACACCATCCACATGCACTACGAGGACCTGCTGACCGACGCGTTCCGTTGGTTCGAGCACAACGCCCTCGATTTGGTTGCCGTGCCGGCGACCTCGGCACGCAAGCTCACCTTCTTCGATTGGGACGAGGCGCCGCATGCCGACAGAGGCGGGCGCACCGGCACGGAGCTGCAGGCCAACGCCCAGCCCGACCATCTCTGCTGGGGGGCGAAGGTCTCGCCGTCGTTCAAGGCGAAAGTCATCGAGGTGTCCCGCGCGCTCGAGCTGAACCCGGACTACCTGATGGCCTGCATGGCGTTCGAAAGCGGCGAGTCGTTCAGCCCGAAAAAGGTGAACACTGCCGGCAGCGGCGCCACCGGGTTGATCCAGTTCATGCCGCGGACCGCAAAGAGGCTGGGAACAACGACGGAACAGCTCGCCGCCATGACGCCGGAGCAGCAGCTCGACTACGTCGAGAAATACCTCACGGCCTACAAGGGCAAGATGCATTCGCTCGAGGACGTCTACATGGCGATCCTCTACCCGGCCGACATCGGCAAACCGGTCTCCACGGCCGTGTTCTCCGACCCGTCCGTCGCCTACAGCCAGAACAAGGGGCTGGATACGGACAAGGATGGCAAGGTATCGATCGGGGAGATCTCAGCCAAGATAAGGTCGGAATATGAGAAAGGTTTGCGGCAGGGAAACTATGGTTGAAGGCATGCGGTTTGCCGCCGCCGCCCTGGTGATGGCAGTGACGCTGCCGGCACACGCGGCCTCCGGCGACAAAGCTGCCTGGGACGGCGTCTACACCTACCACGGACAGGCCGGATACGACGGCGGCGGCACAGCGGCCCCCGGCGCGCCCATCGTGCTCGACATGACGCTGCAGCTTTCCGCCGCCGGTGGGTGCAAGCTGCACGCTGAAGGGTTTCAGACAGCGTTCACGTCGGACTGTTCGGTCAGCCAGCGCGCGTCGGACAAGGGCATCGACGTCGCGTTCCGCAAGTCGCCTCCGGACGCCGTTGAAACGAGCGCTTTCTTTCCGGCCAATTACAAGCCGGGTACCGTGTTGTTCGCGCTCGTCCCTGATGCCACGGCAGGTCGTGTCGTCACCGTTTGGGGCGCCCTGAAGCCCGACATGGTCCACACCGGGCGCGGCGAATACTTCGCCAGGTCGGCTGGCAAACCCTAGCCGTGACGCGGGCTGTCGCATGTTGCGGTGCATGGGGCTGATCTGCCGCCACCGGCGCGTCGGGGATCGTAGGTCGCAAAATCGTGAGGCCGGGCGAGCCGGCACAACAACTTCGCGAGCAAAGCGTTGACGAGCCATTATGAGGAATTGGAGCTATCAATGCGTGCGTTTTCAGTAGCGTCGGCTGTTGTTTTCGCGTTGAGCGCGGTGCCGGCAGTCGCCGCACCCGATCCGGTGGCGCCTGGCTCGGTGGACGGCACCGTCACCATCCATGCCAAGGCGGCCGCCGTGGGCATCGGCTATTCCTGGGGCGACGGCGTGCTTCGCTACCACGGCCATTCCTACCATTTCGGCGTCAAGGGCATCACGATCGCCGACGTGGGTTACGCCAGCGTCATCGGCCACGGGCGCGTCTACAAGCTGGCAGCGCTGAAGGATTTCAGCGGCACCTACGCCGCCTCGACGGGCGAGGTGACTGCCGGCAAAGGGATCGGCGGCGAGATCCTGCAGAACGGCAACGGCGTGCAGATACGGATCGACGAGGTGACGAAGAGCGCGCGGTTGACTGGGGCGGCGGATGGGATCCAGTTGACGCTCAGGTAAGAAAGCAAGGCCTTCTTTTTCAGAAGAAAAAGAAGCAAAAGACGTTGTCTCTTGTGGACGCGCGTTGGTGAACATGTTGTCTCAGCCGTCCGCGACAGCTGCGCAAAAGCTTTTGCTTCTTTTTCTCGAAAAAGAAGGCCTTACTTCTGCTTACCTGCCGGCTTGTCCTTCGGCACGATGGTCACGTGTATCAGCCCGTCCGGCTTGGCCGGCGTGTAGACCTGCCACTGTAGAAGCACCCACAAAATGCCGCCGTTGATCGCCAGCACGGCGGTGATGATCGCCAACTGCCGGGTCGGCCGGCGCATGTACTGCAGGTAGTTCATTCTTGCCCCGCGTGTTGAATGGCGTGCGACACCGCGCCGGTAAGCTGCGATAACTGCGCCGGCGTGATGGTGAATGACGGCGTCAGGTAGACCGTCCGGCCGAACGGGCGCACCCACACGCCCTGGTCCACCAGCGCTGTCTTCAGACTCTCCAGGTTGGCAATCCGGTGCAGTTCGACAACCCCGACCGCACCCCGCACACGCACGTCGCGCACGCTGTCCATCCCGGCACAGGGGGCGAGCTCCTCCGACAGCTGGTGCCCGATCGTCGCCACCTGGTTCAGGCGCGGTTCGCTCTCGAACAGGTCCAGGCTGGCGAGTGCCGCCGCACACGCTAGCGGGTTGGCCATGTAGGTTGGCCCGTGCATCAGCGCGTGGGCAGGGTCGGACGAGAGGAACGCCTCGAAAATGTGGCCGCGCGCCACCGCGGCGGACAGCGCCATGGTGCCGCCGGTCAGCGCCTTGGACAGCGTGATGATGTCCGGCACCACGCCGGCCGCCTCGCAGGCGAACAGGGTGCCGGTGCGGCCGAACCCGGTGAATATCTCGTCGAAGATCAGCGGCAGCCCGTGCGCGTCGGCGGCGCGGCGCAGGTGCTGCAGTACGCTCGCATCGTGGAAGACCATGCCGCCGGCGCCCTGCACCAGCGGCTCCACCAAAATGCCGGCCAGCGTGCCGGCGTGCGCGTCGAGAAAGGTGTCGAAGCGGGCGGCAGAGTCCGCATCGCGCGGCAGGTCCAGGATGGCGTGCTCGGCCAGCAGGCCGCGGTAGAGCGCGTGCATGCCCTCCTCGGGGTCGCAGACGGCCATGGTGGCGAAGGTGTCGCCGTGGTAGCCGCCGGTGAACGCCAGAAAGCGCCGCCGCGTGCGCACGCCCTGGTTCAGCCAGTACTGCGCCGCCATCTTCATCGCCACTTCCACGGCGACCGAGCCGCTGTCGGCGAAGAACACGTGGTCCAGGTCGCCGGGCAACAGCGCGGCCAGGCGCGCTGCGAGCTGTTCGGCCGGCTCGTGCGTGAGGCCGCCAAACATCACGTGCGGCATGCGCGCGAGCTGCGCCTGCACGGCGTGCGCGATGTGCGGATGGTTGTAGCCGTGGCACGCGGTCCACCAGGAAGCGATGCCGTCGATCAGCACGCGTCCGTCTTCCAGCGTGATGGTGCAGCCGTCTGTGCTTGCGGCTTTCAGCGGGGGTGCTGCGCCTTGCATCTGGGTGTAGGGGCGCCAAAGGTGATTCAAGGAAGCAAGCAGTTCTTTTTCGAGAGAAAGAACCAAAAAGCTTTTGTCTCCGCTGTCGCGCCGTGTGGGAGAGTCCGCGACAGCAGTGACAAAAGTTTTTTGCTTCTTTTTTTCAAAAAAGAAGGCCTTACTTGCTTGCCGCCATGCCAAGACGAGCAAGCAACGAACGGTCCCGCTCGGCCGCTGGGTTGGCAGTGGTTAGCAGCATAGGTCCATAAAAAATCGAGTTCGCACCTGCCAGGAAACAGAGCGCCTGCGCCTCGTCGCTCATCGCCTCGCGGCCGGCTGACAGGCGCACGTACGAACTCGGCATGGTGATGCGCGCGGCGGCGATGACGCGCACGAAATCGATCGCGTCGATCGGTGCCGACTGCGCCAGCGGGGTGCCTTCGACGCGGACCAGCGCGTTGATCGGCACGCTTTCCGGGTGCTTCGGCAGGCTGGCCAGCGTGGCGATCAGGCCGGCGCGGTCGGATGCGTCCTCGCCCATGCCGACGATGCCGCCGCAGCAGACGTTGATGCCGGCGTCGCGCACGTGGGCAAGCGTGTCCAGGCGGTCCTGGTAGGTGCGGGTGGTGATGATGTCGCCGTAATGTTCGGGCGAGGTGTCGAGGTTGTGGTTGTAGTAGTCCAGGCCTGCGTCGTGCAGGCGGGCCGCCTGCGGTGCGGTCAGCATGCCCAGCGTCACGCAGGTTTCCATGCCCAGCGCGCACACGCCTTCTACCATGGCGCAGACGGCGTCGAGGTCGCGCTCCTTTGGCGAGCGCCAGGCGGCGCCCATGCAGAAGCGCGAGGCGCCGGCGTCGCGTGCGGCCTGTGCTTCGGCGAGCACGGCGTGGACGTCCATCAACTTGGAGGCGGGGACGCCTGCTTCGTAGGACGCGCTCTGCGGGCAGTAGGCGCAGTCTTCCGGGCAGCCGCCGGTCTTGATAGACAGGAGGGTGCTGATCTGGAGTTGCGTGGGGTCGAAGTGCTGCCGGTGCACGGTTGCGGCGCGGAACACCAGCTCGGTAAACGGGGTGTCGAGCAGGCCGCGGACGGTGGCTTCGGTCCAGGCGGGTGGGGTGATGGCATTCATGGCGGAAGGTTAGCGCGCGGGTGACGAGGGAGCAAAAGCGCTTCTTCGAGAAGAAGAAGCAAAAAGCTTTATTGCGGCTGTCACGGTTCTGTCCGGCGAGCGCGCGACAGCGGAGTCAAAAGTTTTTGGGTGCTTTTTTTCAAAAAAGAACTGCTTGCTTTCTCGCCTCCTCATAGGCCCCGGCGTAAGCGTTTGCCGACGCCGCCCACGACACGTCCGTCCGCATGCCGCGCGACTGCATCACCACCCAGGCTCGCCGATCCTGCCACAGCGCCGCCGTCCGCCGGATGGCACCTGCCAGCCATCAGCCGGCTGCCGCGGCCGCCGGCAAGCACGTAGGCCAATGGCGTGGCGGGCGAGGGGGGCGTGGTCCACGGGTGTTCCTGAAGGGAAGGAAGCAAGCGCTTCTTTTTCGAGAAAAAGAAGCAAAAAGCTTTTATTGCGGCTGTCGCGGTTTCGCCCGGCGAGCGCGCGACAGCGGGAGCAGAAGTTTTTTTGTTCTTTTTCCAAAAAGGAACTGCTCTCTTCCTTTCCCGGTGCTGCCGACTCCATGCTTTGCATGATGCGCTCGACGCTGGCTGGGCACCATCCTGTCGTGCGCCGGCCGGCCATCCAGCGCCTTGACCCTGCGGCTGGAGGCAGGGTTAATCAACCGGAAACGGAGTCAGACGACGAGATGTTGCCGTTGAAAGACGTGGTCAGCCGCTTCGAAAGCTTAGGTGGCGGAGCTGTGACCCAAAGGAAAAACTGGGGCTGCGAGTTCGGGATATTTCAGCGTCGCGCCGGCTACGTCTCCGTCAGCTTGCTCAGCTGGTGCGCCATTCAACCTGTATTTCTGCTGTCTGCCTTGCGGGACAAGTTCGACGGCTTCGACGACATGGCTTACCTGAAGATGCACCGGACCGAAAAGGGCTGGCACGCTACTCACGACATTTACGGAACGTTCACGGCACATACCGGCCTGACCTCCGACGAGTTGTCCGAGGACCAGGCACGAACGAAGTATCACCGTCACCTCGTGTTCCTGCGAAACAAGCTGGTCGAGGACCTAACGAGTTCGACAAAGATTTTCGTCTACCGCGTCGTGGACTCCATCCTGCCGGCCGCGGAGGTCGAGAGGTTAGCCAACGCAGTACACAGCTACGGCGGACGACCGCTTCTCTATGTCAAGGCCGATCCGGCACCGCCTGTTGGTGTTTCGCGTTCCGGGGACGCTCTTCTGCTCGGCAACATCGACTGGTTCGCTGACGTCGACCACCGGACCAGGACCAACGACAGCGGCTGGGAACGCATGTGCAGGGGTGCTCTCGACCTCGAGACACGACCGGCGGCCTGACGTGTCTCCTGCGCGTGCAACGTTTAGCTGTCCTGCTTGCAGCACTTCCTGTCAC
Source organism: uncultured Acetobacteraceae bacterium (assembly GCA_964251005.1). Classification (GTDB taxonomy): domain Bacteria; phylum Pseudomonadota; class Alphaproteobacteria; order Acetobacterales; family Acetobacteraceae; genus BOG-908. Next base: position 13,881 of record CAXUIR010000018.1, read on the forward strand.
GAGAGTGACCGGCGGTAAGCCAAGACGGTCCGGCGATACCTGCGTCGGCGTAAGCAGCCAGGCCTCGCGTCCGGCAGTCCAGCCGCGCGTCGAGACCCTCGATGACGGATGCGGCGTTCTGCGCCCCGGCCGGTTCGTCTGCCAGTGTCGAGACACGGCCCATCGCCGCACGCGACGACAACATGACCTCGACCGCGGCGGCACGTCGCTCATGGTTCTTCATCCCAAGCTGGTATAAACGATACTCGGACGATTTGGCACAGCATGACGCGCGCCGTGACGTTCGGGGGCAAAGCCGACGAGACAACACCTGGCCAGCGTCGCCGCCGCCTGTGCTCCACATCCCCTGCCCACAGCTCACGCCGAACTGCCACGCTGCGCCCCACAAGGATGCCGGCAACCACCTGTGTAATCACCTGTATCAGCTCAAAGCGTCCTCGGTTATCACGCCCCGCTACCATGGTGGCGTGTGCACTGGAGCCCTCGCAGCAGATGCCCCGCCGCAGGCCGCCGCTGACGTGCGGAGACGCCCACCCAGCAAACTCTTGCGGTATCGTAACTTCGGGCTTGGGGGGAACGACGCAACCCTGGCGCGATTGCTGCGTTCACGCGCCCGAGAGGTAGGGTAACGCGCTGATACGCCAGCCTCATTTCGATACACTAGACAATCGGCCCGATCATTGTAACAGACTGCGGATCAGCCCAATTCCGCCAGACCATCCACAAGGACACCGCAATGCGCCCGTTCCGACTTGCCCTCAAAACGACTGTGTGGGCCGCCATGCCCGCCCTGGCCATCAGCCTGGCCGCGGCGCCCGCCGCCCTGGCGCCGACGCCGGCGCACGCGCAGATCGGCATCGGCATCGGGCTGAACATCAACATCGCCCCGCCGGCGCTGCCGGTGTATGAGCCGCCGCCGCTGCCCGGCCCGGGCTACATCTTCACCCCCGGCTACTGGGAGTACGGCGAGGCCGGCTACTACTGGGTGCCCGGCGCCTGGGTGCAACCGCCGTCCGTGGGCCTGCTGTGGACGCCCGGCTACTGGGGCTTCGTCGGCGGCTTCTACCGGTTCAACGCCGGCTACTGGGGCCCGCATGTCGGCTTCTACGGCGGCATCAACTACGGATTCGGCTACACCGGCGCTGGCTTCTTCGGCGGCGAGTGGCGCGGCGGCGGCTTCGCCTACAACGAGGCGGCGTATGGCGGCGGTCGCTTCTTCGGCGGCGTGCACGTCAACACGTTCAACCGCACGATCATCAACAACACCACCATCAACCGGGTCAGCTTCAACGGACCGGGCGGCGTGGGCGTGCGGCCGTCGCCGCAGGAGGCGAGCTTCGCCCGCGAGCAGCACGTGCAGCCGACCGCGGCGCAGCTGCAGAACCGCACGGCGGCCGCTTCCAACCCGCAGTTCCGCGCCTCGGTGAACCACGGCGCGCCGGCGGTGGCCGCCGTGCAGCACCCGGGCCAGTTCAGCGGTGCCGGCGTGGTGCGCGCCAACGCGGCCGAGACCCGCGCCAACGCGGCGGAGACGCGTGCCAACGCGGCCGAGACCCGCGCCAACGCCAACCAGACGCGTGCTAACACCGCCGCCGAGCGGGCCAACACGGCGGGTGAGCGGGCCAACGTCCACGGCGAGCGCGCCAACACCGCAGGCGAGCGCGTCAACAACGCCGGCGAGCGTGCCAACGTGGCAGGCGAGCGCGCCAACACCGGCG
>CAXUIR010000019.1:0-9936 GCA_964251005.1 uncultured Acetobacteraceae bacterium
GGCAGCTACCTCCGCCGCGGCGCCGGCCAACTTTGCCCGCCCGACGCCGCAAGCGCCGTCCGTGCAACCGCCGGCGAGCCCTGCTCCGGCAACGTCGTCCGCCATCCGGCCGGATCCCGTGCGGACGCCGCCGCGCGACTTGGTTCCGCCTGCCCCGCAGCCGCCACCGCAGGCGGCGGGACCGGCTGCCGAGGCCGCGGACGCACCGCCCGCCGCGACGCAGGCGGAGGCCGGCGGCGGGGCCAACCTGGTGGCGGCTTTCCTCGACGGCGCGGGCCTGGCGCCGGACACGCTGGCGGCGATGGAACCCGAAGCAGCGTTCCGCGAGATCGGCCAGATGGTGCGCGCCGCCGTCGAGGGCGTGCGCGAGATCATGAGCACCCGCGCTCTGGTGAAGAGCGAGTTCCGCGTTGACCAGACCGTGCTGCGCCGTTCCGACAACAACCCGGTGAAGTTCGCCCCAGACACCCAGCGCTGCCTCGCCGCCATGGTGGGTGCCGCGCCGCCCGGCTTCCTGCCGGGACCGGCGGCGATGCAGCAGAGCATGGACGACATCAAGCTGCACGAATTGTCGCTGGTGGCCGCGCTGAACAGCGTGTTCGCCGACCTCGGCACCCAGCTGGACCCCGACACGATTAGCCGGCGCGCCCGTCAGGATGCCGGCCTGGCCGACAAACTGCCCTACGCGCGCGACGCCAAGTGCTGGGCGCTTTACCTGGAGACCTACGCCAAGCTGCAGGAGAGCGGGGCGGCGAACACCGGTGGCTCGTTGCTCGCACCGCTTGCCGAAGCCTATGCCCGCCAGCTACGCCGGGGCCGATGATGCGATTGCGCATCATCGTGAGCCTAGGGGACGCCATGCCTTCGACCACCACGCCTACGCACCGTACCTTGAACCTGCTCGGCCTCGCCGCTGCCCTCCTGCTGTCCGCCTGCCAGTCCGGCCCGCCCACCACCGTGCACCTGACGCTGCACGCCGCCGCCGGGCTGAACCCGGACGTCGCCGGCGTGCCCAACCCGGTGCAAACCCACGTCTACATGCTGCGTGAACAAGAAACGTTTACCAATACCGACTACTTTCAGCTTGCCGACAAGGAGCGCGCGGTGCTCGGCGCCGACCTGCTGGGCGAGACGACGGAGACGATGCACCCGGGCGAACAGCGCGTGTTGAAGCTGCCGGTGCCGGCGGGGACGAAATCGGTGGGCATCGCGGTGTCGTTTCGCAACATCGACCAGGGGACTTGGCGTGCGGTCTCGGTGCTGAAGGGTAACATTACCGCGGATTTGGGCGAGCAGACGGTGAAGGTGTCGGAAGCTAAGTGAAAGCCAAGGCAAGGCCTTCTTTTTTTGAAAAAAAAGAAGCAAAAAAACTTTATCCCTGCTGTCGCGGACCTCTCCGCAAGGCATCCCTTAGGGAACAAAAGTTTTTTGGTTCTTTTTTTCAAAAAAGAACCGCTTGATGCTTTCTTCCAACAGGGTTGTTTGGACAGAAGGCATGTTCCTCCGCGTCCAGCACTTCCAGCAGGCCGACCGCTGGACCGAAGCGCTCGTCGCCGACGCGGTGCGCGACATCGAGCCGCATCGCTGGGGAGTGGCCGAGGTCTCGCTCGACCGCGACATGCTGCACATCGGCAAGTTCGCGCTGTCCTCCGTGCGCGGCACCATGCCGGACGGAACCCCGTTCTCCATCCCCGACGACACCGACCCGCCGGCGCCGCTCGAGCTCACCGGCAGTGAACGTGGTGCGACCGTCTACCTGGCAATGCCGTTGCGCCAGCAAGGCGCGTTCGAGACCGGCGGCGACCGTCGCGAGGACGCCGCCACCCGCTACCGCCGCGCCGTCTACGACGCGCCGGACGCCAACAGCGGCAGCTTCGCCACCGCGTCGCTGGAGGTGGGGCGCTCGCGCTTCGCCTACCTGCTGTCCGGCGCGCCCACCGCCGGCTACGCGCTGCTGCCGGTCGCCGTCATCACCGAGGTGCGCCCCGACCTCTCGGTGATGCTGGACGACAAGTTCGTCGCGCCCTGCCTGAATTGCGCGGCACAGTCGGCACTCGCCGGCTTCCTCGCCGAACTGCAAGGCCTGATCACCCACCGCGCCGAGGCGATCGCCGCGCGCATGGCCGACCCCTCGGTGCGCGGCACCGCGGAAGTCGCCGACTTCATGCTGCTGCAAAGCATGAACCGCGCCGAGCCGCTGCTGCGCCACCTGCTCGCCGGCGCTGCCACGCTGCACCCGGAAGCATTCTACCGCCACTGCATCGTGCTGGCCGGCGAGCTCGCCACCTACACCGCGCAGAGCAAGCGCGCGACGGTGTTCCCACCCTACCGGCACGACAATCTGTTCGCCACCTTCGCCCCGGTGTTCGCCGACCTGCGCGCCGCACTCAGCAGCGTTCTCGAACAGACCGCGGTGCTGATCGCGCTGCAGGACCGCAGGCACGGCGTGCGCGTCGGCATGATCGCCGACCGTTCGCTGCTGCTGGGTGCGACGTTCGTGCTCAGCGTGCACGCCGACGTGCCGGCCGAACAGCTGCGCCGGATGTTCCCCAACCAGATGAAGATCGGCCCGGTCGAACAGATCGCGCAGCTCGTCAACGTGGCGCTGCCCGGCATTCCGCTGCGCCCGCTGCCGGTCGCACCAAGGCAACTTCCTTACCGCTCCGGATCAATTTACTTCGAGCTGGAGCGCGGCGGGCCTATCTGGAAGCAGTTATCGACCTCGGGCGCGATCGCGCTGCACCTCGCCGGCAGTTTCCCGCAGATCGAGATGGAACTCTGGGCGATCAAGGATTGAACAATGGCTTATGATCCGGTCGACGACGAACGCACGATCGTCAAGCCGACCCCCGGCGGCCGTCCGCGGCCGGGCAACTTCGCGTCGCGCCCGACCACCAAGCCGCTCGCACCGCCGGCGAACCTGGTCAACTTCGACTTCGCGCAGCTGGCGCACAGCAGCTTCAACCCGATCGTCGGTGCGGCGGCGCAACTGCTCAACCTCGGCCGCCGGTTGCGCGGCAGCCTGACCAACCGCGACGTCCCGGCGTTGCGCGCCCGCGCGGTGGAAGAAATCCGCAACTTCGAGCGCGTCATCATGGCCGCCGGCGTGCAGCCGGAACAGGCGCGCGCGGCGCACTACGCGCTGTGCGCCACGCTGGACGACATCGTGCTCAACACGCCCTGGGGCGGCTACAGCGCCTGGGCCAGCAACAGCCTGGTCAGCACCTTCCACACCGACGTCACCGGCGGCGAGCGCTTCTTCGACCTGCTCACCCACCTGCACAAGGACCCTGGCACCAACCGCGACGTCCTCGCCCTGATGTATCTCTGTCTCTCCATCGGCTTCGAGGGCCGGCTGCGGGTGATGGACCAGGGCGCGCTCGAGCTCTCCCGCATTCGCGAGAGCCTGTACCGGACATTGCGCTCGGTGTATGGCGACTTCGAGCGTGAGCTCTCGCCGCACTGGCGCGGCGTGGAGGCGCGCCATCGCCCGCTGCGCTCCACCGTGGCGCTGTGGACCATCGCCTCGGCCGCCATCGTGGCCTTGCTGCTCGGCTACTTCCTGTTCTCCTACCTGCTCAACCAGGGCTCGGACACTACGCTGCGCACCCTGGCCGAAGCACCGCCCAACGGAGGCGCATCGCTCGCGGTCGCCACCGCCGCGCCGTTGCCCGTGGTGGCCCCCGCGGCGGCGGATTCGCTGCGCCGCGCGCTGGCGCCGGAGATCGCCGCGCGCCAGCTCGACGTGATCGAGCGCGGCACCACGCTGGTGGTGCGCATCCACAACGCCGGCATGTTCGCCAGCGGCAGCGCCACCGTGGAAGACCGCTTCAAGCCGGTGATCGCCCGCGTCGGCGGCGCTGTCGCCGCAGAGCATGGCAAGGTTCAGGTGGACGGCTACACCGACGCGCAGCCGATCCACTCGCTGCGCTTCCCGTCGAACTGGGAGCTGTCCACCGCGCGCGCCCAGGCGGTGGCCGACCTGCTGGGCAGCGGCATCCCGCGGGAGCGGCTGACGGTGACCGGCCACGCGGAATCCAACCCGATCGCCGGCAACGACACCCAGGCCGGCCGCGACGCCAACCGGCGCACCGAGCTGGTGGTCAGCAACGTGCCTACCGCGGCCACGCTGCCCGAGGAGGCTGCGCCGGCTGTCGTTGCGCCGCCGTTGCCGACTGTTGCGGTGCCGACTTTGCCGGCGCCGTTGGTGCCGCGGCCATGACCCTAGGAAGGCAAGGCAAGCAGTTCTTTTTTGAAAAAAAGAACCAAAAAACTTCTGCTTCCTGGGGTACGCGCTGCGGGAGAGTCCGCGACAGCCGAAATAAAAGTTTTTTGCTGCTTTTTTTCAAAAAAGCAGGCCTTGCTTTCTTGCCTGCCGGGACTGCGTAAATGAACTTCCTCACCACCTTCGTTTCGATGGCGAGCAGCTACGCGGCGCCGCTCACTCGCCTGGTCCGCCGCCGCTGGCTGCGCACGCTGATCTGGTCGCTGGCCGCCTGCCTGGTCATCTTCTTCTACGGCGACGCGCTGCGCCTGCGCCGCTGGCAGCCCTTCGACAGCGACACCGCGCGCATCTACGCCTGCGTCGTCATCCTGGCAGGCTGGGCGGTCTACAACGTCGTCATGGCGGTGCGCGACCGCCAAGCCAACGCCTCGATGATCTCGGCGCTGACCGCCGGCGAGGTGCCCAGCCGCAGCGACCTCTCCGCCCAGGAGCTCGAGCAGATGCGCGGGCGGCTGCAGGAGGCAATGTCGCAGCTGCGCAAATCGGTCGGCGGACGGCGCGGCTACGTCTACCAGCTGCCCTGGTACATCATGATCGGCCCGCCTGGCTCGGGTAAAACCACGGCGCTGCTCAACTCCGGCCTGAAGTTCCCTCTCGCTGACACGCTGGGGCGCGAGCCGCTGCACGGCGTGGGCGGCACGCGCAACTGCGACTGGTGGTTCACCGAGGACGCGATCCTGCTCGACACCGCAGGCCGCTACACCACCCAGGACAGCGACCCCGAGCTCGACCGCCAGGGCTGGGCCGGCTTCCTCAACCTGTTGAAGACCTACCGGCCGCTGCAGCCGATCAACGGCGTGATCGTGGCGCTGAGCCTGGAGGACGTGGCCACCCGCGACCCGGCCGAGCGGCTGGCCAACGCGCAGGCGATCCGCCAGCGCCTGGGCGAGCTGACCCGCGCCTTTGGCAGCCGCTTCCCGATCTACATCCTGCTGACCAAGGCCGACCTGGTCGCCGGCTTCGTGCAGTTCTTCGACGCCTACAACAGGACCGACCGCGAGCAGGTCTGGGGCATGACTTTCCCGCTCGACGACGGCAAGCCCGGCACCGCGCCGGCCGCCTCCACCTTCGACGCCGAGTTCGACCAGCTGCTGACGCGGATGAACGCGATCGTGCTGGAGCGCCTGCAGCAGGAGACCGACATCGCCCGCCGCGGCCTGATCTTCGGCTTCCCGCTGCAGGTGGCCACCCTGAAGGAGCCGCTGCACGACATCCTCGAGGAAATCTTCACCACCTCGAAGTTCGACCAGCGGCCGCTGCTGCGCGGCGTCTACTTCGCCTCCGGCACCCAGGCCGGCGCACCCATCGACCGGCTGATGCACGCCATGGCCAGCTCGTTCGGCATGGAGATGCCGCGCCAGGCCGCGTTCGTCGGCCAGGAGAAGAGCTACTTCCTCACCCGCCTGCTCGATGCCGTGGTGTTCGCCGAGGCCAACGTGGTCGCCGCCGACCCGAAACTGCGCCGCCGCATGGCGCGCACCCGCTGGGTCGCCGGTGCTGTGGCCGCCGTGCTGGTGTTCGGCCTGCTGGGCACCTGGGCGCTCGCCTACACGCAGAACAACGCGCTGGTGGCGGCCACCGACAAGCACATCGCCGCCTACCGCAAGCAGGTCGCCACCATCCCCACGCAGGGCGTCAGCGACACCGATTTCGCCGCCATCGTGCCGCCGCTGAACATGCTGCGCGACGGGCCGGCGGAGCTGCGCGCGCACGCCCACTCCATCACCGTGCATGCCGGGCTGGACCAGAGTGCGAAGCTGCAGTCGCAATACGCCGGGGTGTACGCCCGCGCGCTGCAGAACCTGCTGCTGCCGCGCATGCTGGTGCTGCTGCAGCGCCAGATGCGCAACGGGCGCGAGGACGATTTCGACTACAAGGTCTCTGGCCTGAAGGTGTACCTCGGCCTCGGCGGACAGGGCGCGCTGGACCGCGACTTCACCCGCAGCTGGATGGCGGCGGAGTGGGCGCTGCTCTACCCCGGCGCTGGCCAGGCGCCGCTGCGCCACGACCTGGACACCCATCTGGCCGCCCTGCTGGCCCAGCCGATCCAGCCGATCGCGCTGGACGCGGCGCTCATCGGCGACGTGCGGCGCCAGGTGCAGAAAACCCCGCTTGCGGCGCGCGCTTACGCCCTGCTGCGCGACGGCACGCAGGCCACCGCCCTGCCGTCCTGGACGGTAGAGGACAAGGCGGGCGCCGCGGTGGACCGCGCCTTTACCCGCGTCTCCGGCGCACCGCTGACCGCCGGCATCCCCGGCTTCTACACCCGCGACGGCTACCTCACCGTGTTCCTGCCCGGGCTGCACAACGCGGTCTCCTCGGTCTCGCGCGAGCAATGGGCATACGGCGACTCGCCCGGCGCGGGGCAGAGCGAGGACGCCATCGCCGCACAGGCCACCGCGCTGTACCGCGGCGACTTCGTGGCGCGCTGGACGGCGCTGCTGACCGATTTGCGCATCCAGAAGCTGTCCAACCTGCAGCAATCGGTGCTGGTGCTGACCGCGCTCGCCGGGCCGGATTCGGTGATGATGAAGCTGCTCGAGGCGATCGTGCACGACACCGACCTCTCAGCCCCGGTGGCCGACCCGAAGGACGCCGAGGCGGCCCGCCTGCGCGGCATCATCGCGCCCGCCTCGCAAACCTCCGGCGGCGGCGAGCAGCCCTTCACCGCGCTGCGGGCGGCAATGCAGAGCCAGAACGGCGGCCCCAGCCAGATCGGCGACCTGATGCGCACGATCAACACGCTGTACGAGCAGGTGAGCCGCGCCGGCAGCGAGGCGGGCGGCGCGGCCAGCGTCACCCAGACGGAGGGCGGGCTGAACGAGGCCAACGACAAGCTGATCAGCCAGAGCCGGCTGGTGCCGCCGCCGGTCGACGTCTGGCTCTCCGACCTGTCCGCCAGTGTCGCCAGCGTCAGCAGCGGCACTGCCCGCAGCGCCATCTCGGAGAGCTGGAACGCGTCCGGCCAGCGCTTCTGCGCCACTGCCACGCGCGGCCGCTATCCGTTTGCGCACGGTACGCGCACGGACATCTCGGTGGACGACTTCACCAAGCTCTTCGGGCCGGGCGGCGTGATGGACAGCTTTTTCACCCAGAACCTGCGCCAGTTCGTCAACACCACCCGCCACCCGTGGCGCTGGCAGTACAACAGCGCGCAGGGTGTAAGCTCGGCTTTCCTGCAGCAGTTCGAGCACGCAGAGGCCATCCGCCAGGCGTTCTTCAGCGGCCAGGAACCGGGCTTCCACTACGAGGTGACCCCCGACCGGCTCGACGCCAAGGCCAACACCATGAGCCTGTCGATCGGCGGCCAGGTAATCGAGTACGCGCACGGGCCGCAGCGCTCGACCACGCTGACCTGGCCGGCGTCGGGCGACGGCGGCGCCCGGCTGAGCGTGGAGCCGTCGCAGGGCGGCGCCATCACCGAGCCCGGCGTGTGGGCGCCGTTCCGGCTGATGGATGCCGGCAGTACCGAGCATGACGGCCGCGACAGCTTCAAGACCTACTTCTCCATCGGCCCGTACACGATGTCGTTTGTTGTCAAGTCGGATGCGGTGCTCAATCCCTTCACTTTACGGGATATTCGCGCGTTTCGCTGCCCGGGCACACTGTGATGGAGCGGACCCAATGCTGTCCGAACGTCTGCGCGGATGGGTGGGGACCGGCGGGCGGCGTGCGCCGCCAAGCGTGCGGATGAGCGCGGCCCAGGCACCGAACGACGCAACGCCGGTGCCGGGCTTCTTCGGCAAGCTGCCGGCGCGCGGCGACTTCGTCGGCCGTCGGCTGGACCAGGCGTTCCGCACCTGCTTCGACGAGTGGCTGCAGAAATCCGTCGCCACCAGCAAGCGCCAGCTGGGTGCGGCCTGGCTGCCAGCCTACCTGAATACGCCGTGCTGGCGCTTCGTGCTGGGCCCCGGCCTGTGCGGGCCCGCCCCCACGCTGGGCGTGCTGATGCCCAGCGTCGACCGGGTCGGCCGCTACTTCCCACTGGTCATCGCCGCCCAGCTGCCTGGGTGCCTCTCGCCCGGCAGCCTGTTCCAGACCGCGCGACCCTGGTTCGACGAGGCCGAGGAGGTGATCCTCCGCTCGCTGGACGACGATTTCGACTTCGACCATTTCGACGTGGACGTGGCCGCCATCGGGGTGCCGGCCTACGCCCGCGCCGGCGAGGACCACCGCAGTGGCACGCTGCGGCTGGATTTGCGCGAGGGCGCCGACCTCTCGCCCACCTACGCGCAGATCCTCGACCAGGTGGTGATGGGCGCCGGCGTGGCGTTCAGCCTGTGGTGGACGCTGGGCTCGGACCGCGTCAGCCCCTCGGTGCTGCTGAGCAACGGGCTGCCCACGCCGGCCAACTTCGCCGCCTTCCTCGACGGGCAATGGGACGAGTGGGGCTGGGAACGGCCGGGCGGGGCGGCGACGCTGAACGACCTGCCGGTGCTGATGCTCAAGCCGGCGCTTTCGCTGCCCTCCGCGGGCCGTACGCACCCCGGCACCCGCCGCAAGGTGAACGAGGACGCGATCCTGATGCGCGGCGACCTGGGCCTGTGGGCCGTCGCCGACGGCGTGGGCGGCCACGAGCGCGCCGAGGAGGCCAGCCGCACCGTGGTCGAACACCTCGACGGCTTCCTCTCGCCGCTGAGCTTCGGCGGCGCGGTGGACGAACTGCGCGAGCTGCTGGACGTGGCCAACGCCACGCTGCGTGCGCGCGCGGCCGGCATCGCCGACGGCGCGGTGATGGCGTCCACCGTGGTGGTGCTGCTGACCTATGGCGGCCACTACTGCCTGCTGTGGTCCGGCGACAGCCGCGGCTACCGCATGCGCGGCGGCGTGCTGGAGTGCCTGACCACCGACCACGCGCAGTCCAAGGGCGGCGCGGTCACCCACGCGGTGGGCGCCGAGGAGGCGCTGTTCGTCGAGCAGGTGCACGGCGAGCTGGAGCCGGGCGACCGCTTCGTGCTGTGCAGCGACGGGCTGATCAAGGCGTTGGACGACGACGAGATCGCCGCAGGGCTCGCGGGTGCGGAGGTGGACCACATGGCCGACACGCTGCTGCAGAACGCGCTGGTGAGCGGGGCGAGGGACAACGTCTCCGTGGTGACGGTGCTCAACCCGGCCGTGCCCGTCCGCAGATGAGCGGGCACGCCATGCACGGGCACGAGGCCGAGCAGGACCGGCCGGGCGCGCCGCAGACCGTGCCGGCCGAGGGTGATGGCCCCGACCATGCCGGGGACGGCGGCCCTTGTAATGGCGGCGACGGCGAGCCCGGGCAGCCGGGAGGAGGCCACGCCGGCTTTATGGCCGATACCGACACGACGGGTTTGACCAGTCCCGCAGGCCACCACGGTGCGGCAGGCCGCCCTTCGGCCGAGCCCGGACACAGAACCGACGACGTCCCGGCCGGAGATCATGGGCGGGAGGCGCCAGGCAGGCACCTGCCAGCCGGTCAGGAGTGGCTGGCAGACGCGGGGGGCGGTGCGGCGCCTGCTTGGGCGCGCGCGCAGGACGAAGCGGCCAGCGTCGCACCGCCGGGCCTGGCGACCGGGCAGACCGACCCGCTGACATCGGCGACGACCGATCCGGCCCACGAAACGACCCTTGGTGCGGCCGCGGCCGCCCCGCCGGCCCACGGCGCGGACGGGCAGCCCCCCCCC
>CAXUIR010000019.1:9946-14993 GCA_964251005.1 uncultured Acetobacteraceae bacterium
GCGCCACACCGCCTCACCATGACCCGGAGAGAGGCCGGACGGTCGCCTCGCCGCCTCACGACCACGTCGAGGTCACCAGCGCCTTGGCGGCCACCTCTCCGCGGGACGTGGCGGAGCCAGACGGTCCAGCTCTCCCGCTCGCTTACGAAGCTGACGAAGTCGCCGCCACGCCGGCCACCGCCCTGCCACGCCACGTGACCGAGTCGGACGACGCGGCGCTTCCGCCGCCGCACGCCAAGCACGAGACCACTGTCGCACCGGCCTCTCCACCGCAGGACGCGGTGGAACCGGACACCGCCGCGCTCCCGCCGGGCCACCCCGAGGACGAGGACGAGGCCGAGGCCGCGGCTAGGCCCACGGCCGCCCCGCTGCAGGACGCCGCCGAGGCGGATGGTTCGGCGTCACCGGCATACGACGAAGACGAGGTCACCACGCTGCTGGTCGCCGCCTCGCCCCAGGATGCCGCCGAGCCGGGCAGCCACGCATCCCCGCTGCCTTACGACGAGGACGAGGTCACCACCGTTCTGGTCACCGCATCGGCTTCGGATGCGGCAGGACCGGACGAGCTGGCGCACACGCTGGCCTACGAGGAAGACGAGGTCACCACCGTGGTGATCGCCGCCCCGGCTCCGGAGCCGGGCGACCTGGCGCACACGCCGACCTACGAGCAGGACGAGGTCACCACAGTGCTGGTCGCCGCCTCTGCTCCGGTTGCGGCAGGGCCGGATGGGCCAACACCCACGCCGCCTGCCGACGAGGATGAGGTCACCACCGTGCTGGTGGCGGCTCCCGGGGAGCGGGCAGCCAGGCCCGAAGCTCCGGCACCTGCGTCCTATGACGAGGAGGAGGTGACCACCGTGCTGGTCGCCGCCGCCGGACCCACCCCTGGCGAACCGGCCGGCGTCCCGCCAGCCCAACCCAGGCCCGGCGCGGCGCTCACCACTGACCCGGACCACAGCGACGACGAGCTGACCACCATCGTCGCAACCGCCGAGCCAGACGAGCGCACCACGGTCGTGCACGCCGAGCCGGCGAAGCTGCCGGTCCCGGAAACGGCAAACCCACACGCGCCAAACCATCTGTCTGCCGCCGGCCCGGCTTATGCCGCCGCCCACCCGGCGGGCAGCGCCGCCTCCCCGGCCGCGCATCCCGAAGATCCCGTAACCGAGGTAATCCAAGTACCACGCCCGCCAGGAGCGGCCGAGTCCGACCCGGACCGGCACTGGTTCGACGTCGCGTTCTCGCAGTTCATGACCGCGCTGCGGCAAGACGAGGCCGGGCGGCCGCGCCCGCAGGAGGAACGCCACGCGCTGGCCGCCGCCGCGCGCGACACCATCACGCGCGTCGCCATGCAGACCGTGCGCAGCGGCGAGGGCTGGGCCACCGACACCGTGCTGCAGCCAGACCAGCTGCTGGCCAACACCTACACGGTGCGCTCGCTGATCGCGCGCGGCGGCATCGGCGAGATCTACCGCGTCCGCCACCGCGACCTGAAGACCGAGCACGCCATCAAGATCCTGCTGCCGCACTACGCGCTGGACGCCACCATGCAGACGCTGATGATGGACGAGGCGCGCCTGCTGCGCCGCGTGCAGCACGAGGCGGTGGTGCGCGCCCAGGACCTGCTGCGTGACGCCGACGGCCGGCCGATGCTGGTGATGGACTACGTGCGCGGCCGCACGCTCGCCAGCCGCCTGCGCGAGAGCCAGCTCTCCGCACCCGAAGTGCTGGCGCTGACACGCCGGCTGGCGGACGGCCTGTCCGCCATCCACGCTACCGGCATCGTCCACCAGGACATCTCGCCGGACAACATCATCCTGGCCGAGGACAGCTGTGCCACGGCCACCATCATCGATTTCGGCCTCGCACGGGTGGTGGGCGCCGGGCGGGACACCCACCGCAACCTGGACTTCGCCGGCAAATACTCATGGTCCTCGCCCGAGCAGCTCTCCGGCCGGCCAGCCGCGGTGGACGCACGCTCGGACCTCTACAGCCTGGGGCTGATCCTGGCGGCGGCCACGCGCGGCTACCGGCTGGAAATGGGCAACGATTTGGAGAGCGCGCGCGCGGCGCGGCGCACGGTGCCGTCGCTGAGCGGGGTGGAGGAGCCCATGCGCGGGCTGCTCGCACGGCTGCTGGCGCCCGCGCCGGAGGCAAGGCTTGCGTCGGCGGGCGAGATACATGGGATGCTGGAGACCAAGCGGGTGAGCTGGTGGCGGGGGTGGCTAGGGATGTAAAGGCAAGCGCTTCTTTTTCGAGAAAAAGAAGCAAAAAGCTTTTGTGCGGCTGTCGCGGACAGCTGAAACAACGCGCTCTCCGAGAAAACCAAGTGCTTGCCTGATAGAGGTAATACCAGTCATCCGAGGCGTTGACTCCGCCCAGGAAGAAGACAAGGCCTGCTTTTTCGAAAAAACAGCAAAAAACTTTTGTCTCTGCCGTCGCGAAGGTTCTGGAACGCGCGCACGAGAACAAAATTTTTGTTTTTCAAAACAACCGCGGCTTGCTGTTACAGCTCAATTCTGTAGACGCTGGTGTCATTCGCAGCATGATCTCTGACCAGACTTGCGAACGATCTAATTGGACATCGGAAAGCAAGAGTTACTGCTTTAAAACTTAACAAACTTCTGTGTTTTGCTCTCGCGAAGTTTCCCTCAGCGCACACTCAAGGGAACAAAAGTTTTTTGCTTCTTTTTTTCAAAAAAGAACGCTTGCCTTCCTGTCTCGGGTCAACGCTTTGGCGCGCTGGCCGTGCTGTTCCCAACGACATAACGCCGCTCGACATGTCTCTCGAGCTGCGCAGGATAAAAGTAAACCTCCCGCAACTGCCCCGAAGTGTACCGCGCCGCCTGGTCGTCGAAATGCACTGACGCCGAATCCCCGCTCTCTCCGCCCGCGGTCACCGCGACCGCGCGCACGTGCGGGCCGAACTCCACCGCGGCGACGAAGCTGTTGCCGCTCTCGCCGTAGCGTTTCTTCAGCTCCGGGTGCGGGCGGCCGGCGATCGACGCGAGCGAGCCCCACTGCCCGGAGGTGAACGGTACCGGCAGGCTCGGCGCCGCGTCGTCGTAGGTTTGCACGATGTCGTCCGTACGGCGCTGGAACCGATTGATGTCGCCCCAGCGCACGCGCCAGGTGCCCCACTCATGCGTGAGCTGGTCCGACGCGGTGGCGAGCGCCTCGAGCATCTGCGCCGGCGTGGCGTGCGCAAGCACCGCGTGGTAGTCGGCGAAGCTGCCGCCATGTGCGGGCACGCCGGCGCCGCGCCACATTGCCTCGCCCCACAGCACGGCCAGCGTGGTTGGCACCGAGTCGGCCGACCAGCGACGGTCCCACTGCCGAAGGGCACTGATCTGCTCTGCAAGTTTGGCTTTCTGCGCATCGCCGGGCGCGGCCTTGTCGTAGGCGGCGAGCAGGCGCGGAATCAGCAGGTCGAAGCCCGGCTGGCGCGAGTCGAACGCGGCGGCGACCAGCGCTTCCAACGTGAAGCCGCTCTGTCCTGCAAGCAGCGACTGCGCGTGCAAGCCGCGCATGTTCTCGCCGACGGTGTCCATCGTGCGCGGATAGTCGGCGCGACGCGGACTGTCCGGACCGGCGGCGCTGTACGGCCAGTCGTTGGTGTTCTGTATCCAGCCGGAAGCCGGGTCGTGCACGTGCGGCAGCTTGGCCAGGTCGGTGAGGCCATGCCAGTCGGTGTGCGGATCTGCACCGTCCACCGCCTGCGTGTAATCGAAGCGGTCGTCGCGGTTCGGCACGAATTGCGGGTGCAGGTACGCGATAGTGCCGTCGGCGTCCGCGTATACCGTGTTGTTCGACGTGTTGGCCTGCAGCTGCATCACCTTCATGTAGCCGTCGTAATCATGCGCCTTCGTTAGCAGGTACGACTGCTCCAGCGCCTCGACCGGGCGGAACATCATCGCCTCGGCAACCCAGCGCCCATCCGCGGTCTTGCCGACGATCGGGCCGTGATGCGTCTTGTAAATAGTGAACGTCTTCGATCCCTGGCCGCCACTCGGCAACCGATAGGACAGCGACACCTGCGACGCCTGCACCGGCCGCATCTCGCTGCCGTAGCGATACGCCAGGTGGCCGTCCTTGTGCGTGACGTCCTCGAGGAACGAATCCACCGCGTCCGCCGTGCTGGAGGTGTGCATCCAGCCAACCCGCTCGTTAAACCCCTGGTAGATGAAGAATTGCCCCCAGGTCGCCGCACCATAGGCGTTCAGCCCCTCGTCGCTGGTCATCTGCAGCTCGGCGCGGAAGTAGAACGACGTGTGCGGGTTGATCAGCAGCAGCGCGTGGTGGTCGCGCGTCTTGGCAGGTGCGATGGCGATGCCGTTGGACCCGGTCGGCTCGCCGGCCGGCGCGGTGCGGTCGTCCAACGCCGCGTAGGTCGGCAGCCCGTAGAAGCCGGCGAGCTCCGGCAGATCGATCCGCTCGATGTCGCCGCCGATGCTGCCCTCGGAAAACGCCAGCGCCATCCAAGGCTCGAAATGTTTCAGCACGCGCGGCTTGACGTCCGGATGCGTGGCGAGGAACGTGTTCAGCCCGTCCGCCCACGCGTCCATCAGCGCACGCAGCCAGTCCGGGCTGCGGACGTAACGCGCCTGCAGGTCGGCGGGGTCCACGTAGAGGCGCGCACGCAAATCCTCGGCCAAAGCGCGCTCGCCCTCCGCCTCGCTGAGGCGGCCCAGGGTTACCAGGTAGTTAGTCTCGATGCGGTTGAAGTCGTCCTCGGCCTGCGCGTAGACCATGCCGAAAACGGCCTGCGCGTCCGTGTGGCCGTGGACGTGGGCGATGCCCCAGTTGTCTCGGGTAATGACGACCTGCACAGGCGAGGCAGCTGTCAAAGCAAGAAGAAGCAAGGCCTTCTTTTTTGAGAAAAAGAAGCAAAAAACTTTTGCTCCCTGGCGCAAGATGAAACGAGTCGTCTCAGCTTCCGACGCCCGAGAGACCAAAAGTTTTTTGTTTCTTTTTTTCAAAAAAGAAAGCCTTCCTAGCGCTTAAAGACCTGCCCAGCCTTCATCACAAACCCCACCCGCTCCACCAC
>CAXUIR010000020.1:0-14485 GCA_964251005.1 uncultured Acetobacteraceae bacterium
CGCTCTGCCCGCCGCCGCAGGCGGCGCGATGCCCGGCGCCGCAGGCGTCGCGAGGCCCGGTATCGCGGCCGGCCCGCGCCGCAGCGACGCCGAGGCGGCGCGGGCATGACCGTCGCCCCGCCTGCCGGCCGGCTGACCGGGAGCGCCAAGGCGGCGCTGCTGGACACCATGCGGCGCGCCGCGCCTGCCGAGACGCGCGAGCAGGAGGCCCCAGCGGTCCACGCCGCCCGCGAGATGTCCTTCGAGAGCCTGCCGGCCTACCAGATGCTGTGCCGGCAGCGCGAGATGGCCGACGGACTGGGCCTGCGCTTCCCGTTCTACCGCACGCACGCGGCACGCGCCGGCGCCCGCAGCGTCGTCGACGGCCGCCCGGTGGCGAACTTCGCCTCCTACGACTACCTCGGCCTGAACGGCCACGAGGAGATCGCCGGCGCGGTCGCTACGGCCACCGCCGCGTGGGGCACCAGCGTCTCTGCCAGCCGCATCACCGCCGGCGAGCGCGGCTTCCACGCAGCGCTGGAGACCGCACTGGCCGGCATCTACCGGAGCGAGGCCGCACTCGCCTTTGTCAGCGGCCACGCCACCGCCATCTCCACCATCGCCGCACTGCTCGGCCCGCAGGACCTCATCCTGCACGACTCGCTGATCCACAACTGCGTGGTGGTGGGCGCGCAACTGTGCGGCGCCACCAGGCGCTCGTTCCCGCACAACGACATGGACGCGCTCGACAACATCCTGACGGCCAGCCGCGGCCGTTTCGAGCGGGTGATGATCGTCTCGGAGGGCCTCTACTCGATGGACGGCGATGGGCCGGACCTGGCCCGCCTCGTCGAGATCAAGGAGCGCCACGAAAGCTGGCTGATGGTCGACGACGCCCACGCGCTGGGCGTGCTCGGCCGTACCGGCCTGGGCATCTTCGAGATGGCCGGCGTCGATCCCGGGCGGGTCGACATCTGGCTCGGCACGCTGTCGAAAACCCTGGTCAGCTGCGGCGGCTACGTGGCCGGCAGCGCCGCCCTGATCGACTACCTCAAGCTCGCCGCACCCGGCATGGTCTACAGCGTCGGCCTGCCCGCACCCGCCGCGGTGGCCGCGCTGACCGCCATCGAGCTGATGCTGCGCGAACCGGAGCGGGTGGCGCGCCTGCAGTCCAACGGGCAACGCTTCCTCGCCGGCGCGAGGGCCGCCGGGCTCGACGTCGGCACCAGCTGGGGGTACGCCGTCACCCCAATCGTGCTGGGCGACTCCCTGCTGACGCTGACGCTCGCCGACCGGCTGCTCGTGCGCGGCTACAACGCGTTCCCGATCATCCCGCCGGGCGTGCCGGAGCGCTCCGCCCGGCTGCGCTTCTTCATCTCCTCCGAACACACCGAGGCCGAGCTCGACGGCGCGGTGGCCGCGGTGGCCGAGGAGCTGGCCGCCCTGACCGGCAAGCCGGCACCGGCACGCGCCGCGGAGGTCGCGTCCTGACCGCGCCCCCCTTCGCCAGCGTGGTGATCACCGGCGCCTCCAGCGGCATCGGCGCGGCGCTGGCCGCCCACTACGCTGCCCCCGGCGTGACCCTGGGCGTAACCGGGCGCGACGCCGCCCGCCTGGAAGCAGTCGCCTCGAAGCTGCGCGCGGCCGGCGCCGCGGTCGTGCAGGGCGTGCTCGACGTCCGCGACCGCCCGAAGCTCGCCGCCTTCCTCGCCCAGTTCGACGCGAGCCACCCGGTCGGCCTGCTGGTGGCCAACGCCGGCGTGCTGGAGGGCCGCCAGGCGGACGGCACGCTGGAGGACGGCGAGACGGCCCGTCGCGTGGTCGAGATCAACCTGCTCGGCGCCATCGACACGGTGCACGCCGTGCTGCCGGCGATGACGGCGCGCGGCCAGGGCCACATCGTTCTGGTCAGCTCGCTCGCGGGCATCTCGCCGTTGGCCGACGCACCGGCCTACAGCGCCAGCAAGGCGGGCTTGCTGGGCTACGGCCGCGCGCTGCGGGCGGCGTTGCAGCCGACCGGCGTGCGGGTGTCCGTGGTGTGCCCGGGCTACGTCGCCAGTGCCATGACCGACAGCCACATCGGCAAGCAGCCCGGCAAGATCGGCGCGCCGGCGGCAGCCAGGGTGATCGCCGCGGGCATCGCACGCAACCGGCCGGTGGTGGGTTTTCCGCAGGTGCTGTACCGGCTGGCGATGATCACGCCGTTCGTGCCGGAGGCAATCAACCGGATGGCGACGCGCGACTTGCGGTTTCACGTGGCGCGGTAAGCAAGAAAGCAAGCAGTTCTTTTTTGAAAAAAAAGAACCAAAAACTTTTGTTTCCGCTGTCGCGGACCCATCCGGGGAGCGCGCAACAGCGGAGTCAAAAGTTTTTTGGTCCTTTTTTTCAAAAAAGGACTGCTTGCTTTCTGTGCGTCAGCATCAAGGCCGGCTGGTGTTACTTCTCCGCCGCCACTGCCGCCTGAACGAACGACAGGCCGTTTGGCACGCCGTAACCGGTCGCGTTGTCCCACCCAGGCAGCGCCATGAGCGACGAATCGGAACCGAAGCTGACGTCGATCTTGGCTTCGATCCCCACGTTCACCGCGCTGATCTGCACCGCCGTGCCGACGAAGCCGTTCGGCTGCGTCGCCGTCAGCCCGAGCAGGTCCGACGCGCTGTAGTAGGTGGACTGGGCCACCGTGCCGACCATGCCGGCCAGGTTGCTGCGTGTGGCCAGCACGGGCACGATGTCGCGCAGGCTGCCGGCCGGCATGGCGGCGATGATCGGTGCCGCCTGGCCCAGCTTGGCGCCGGCCGCCTGGTCCGCCAGCGCCCAGATGCCGGAGAAAACCGGGCTGGACAGGCTGGTGCCGCCGACCACCTCAACCACGGAGGCGGTGCCCTCGTCGTTCGGGGTGACGATGACTGCGCCGGTGAACGGGTCGGCCACGGCGGAGACGTCCGGCAGCTGGCGCCCGGTGCCGGGCAGGGCGCGTTGCCAGCGCGGCTTCTCCAGGTAGGCGCTCTGCCCACCGCCGCCGCCCTGGTCGAAGCCACCCGGCACCGGCGGCACGGAGATCCCGTTGATGTCGCCGATGTAGGTCTGGTTGGTGCCCCAGGCGCTCTCCACGGGACCGTTGTCGCTGGGCACGCCGAGGCTGGTGCCGCCCACGCCGGTGGCGAACGGCGAGTCGGCGGGGATTGAGGCCGCACCCGACGGCGTGCCCAGCCCGAAATCGCCGCTGTCGCCGGTCGAGACGTTCACCGCAATGCCCTGCGCGGCGGCCTGCGCGATGATGGTGTTGAACGCGCGCGCGGTGGCCGGGCCGAATTGCACCTCCGGGTAGCCGTAGCTGTTGGAGATCACCTCGCCCAGGCCGTGGCTGGCGGCGTAGTGCAGCGCGTAGGCGAGCTCGTCGGCGTCGTCGCTGGGGGCGACCACCAGCACGATCTTGGCGTCCGGCGCCATCGCGTGCGCCCACTCGACATCCAGCGAGACCTCAACCGGCCAGCCGGTCGGGTAGGGGTTGGCAATCGGCGGGCCGTCCGGATAGACGGTCTGGAAGTTGGCGGCGGTGAGCGGCGGAAGCCCCATCTGGCTCGCGAACGTGTTGGCGTCCGCCTGGATGGTCGGCGAGCCGTAGGCGTCCACCAGCACGATGGTCTGCCCCTGGCCCCGGTAGCCGGCCTTATAGACCGCCGGCAGGCCGTACTGCGCGGCGATGGCGTGCGCGGTGTAGCCGCACGTGGCCTTCGCCGGGTACAGCCCGGTGGCGATGTAGCCGGGGCCGCGCAGGTCCACGTGCTCCGTGCCGCCGTTCGGCACGAAATGCGCCAGCACCACGTGCGCGTCCTGTTTGAAGCACTGTGTGGTGAAGACGTCCGCCGGGTTGACGGCGTTGCTAACCGCAATCTGCACCGGCTTGCCGGTCGCGAGGTTCATCTGGTGCAGCACGTAGGGACGCATCGGCACGGTGGACAGGCCGGTGACACCGCCGACGAGGTCGGCGCCGGCGCCGATGAAGCGCGGCTCCGCCTGGGTGATCCTGTAGCGTCCCGAGGCGTCCTGGACGTCGCGCAGCGTGGTGCCGAAGGCCGCCTCCATGCGGCTCGCCGGCCCCGTCACCCGCAGCGCATCGCCCTGGGTGCCGCGTGGCTCCACGCTCAGCCCCGCCGCGCTGAGCGACTGCGCCAGCTTGGCCACGTCCTGCTCGTCCGGACCGGACGCGGCCAAGTCGGCCGGTGTCATCCAGCGATGGTAGTCGGGTGAGCCTTTCGTGGTTCGGCTGAGGACCGAAGCCGCGAACGCTGCTTCGTCGTGCGGCTTGAGCCAGAGCGTTGCCGCTACCTGCGTCTGCGGATCGGTGCGTCCGACGTCCTGAAGCCCGCTGCCTGCCGCGTGCGCAACCGGCGCAAGCAGCACCGCAACGGAGGCGAGCAAGTACGCGCGTACTGTGCACCGTGTCGAACTATCCAATTCTGTAAATCCTTCGTGTCGAGGCCTGCTACAGATCAGACAAGCGGCCGAGACGCAACCAACCGGCAAACTGCGATACCAGCGAGCTAAGCAAGCAAGGCTTGCTTTTTTGAAAAGCAGCAAATAACTCTTGTCCCTGCTGTCGCGAAGGTTTTGCGGCGTGCGCTCAAGGGAACAAGAGTTATATCAGCGGTCTCAGGTCTGACCGGTGACACGCGCGCAAACGCTATTGTACCAGCTCGTTTTGATGCTGACTCACAGCAAGCAAGCAGTCCTTTTTTGAAAGAAAGGACCAAAAAACTTTTGACTCCGCTGTCGCGCGCTCTCCGAATGAGTCCGCGACAGTGGAAGCAAAAGTTTTTTGCTTCTTTTTTGCCAAAAAAGAAGGCCTTGCTTACTTCGAACGGTCGATCTCCACGCGTTGAAGGATCAGCGTCCAGTGCCGCTGGTGTTGTTTTGCTACCGAACTTAAATCTCGGAACGAGCAACCATCACGGTCGCGCTGCACAGGCTTCCGGAATGCGTGCCTAGCCTTGGCTCACGAATCGCTCAAGCCAATGGATCGTGTAATCGCCAGCCTGGAAGTCGGGTTGTTCAATGATGCGCTGATGCAACGGTATCGTCGTCTTGATCCCGAGCACGGCGAATTCGTCGAGCGCGCGGCGCAGCCTGGCGATCGCCTCGGGCCGCGTCGGCGCGTGCACGATCAGCTTGGCCACCAGGCTGTCGTAGTACGACGGCACCAGGTAGCCGGCGTAGAGCGCTGAATCGACGCGCACGCCCAAGCCCCCCGGCGCGTGGAACACCTGCACCCGGCCGGGCGTCGGCATGAAGGTTTCCGGGTCCTCGGCGTTCACCCGGCATTCGATCGCGTGGCCGGAAAAGCGTACGTCGGCCTGGGTGTAGCCGAGCGCCTGGCCGGCGGCGATGCGGATCTGCTCGCGCACCAGGTCCACGTTGCAGACCATCTCGGTGACCGGGTGTTCCACCTGCAGGCGGGTGTTCATCTCGATGAAAGCGAACTGGCCGTCCTGGTAGAGGAACTCCAGCGTGCCGGCGTTGCGGTAGCCGAGCTTTGCCAACGCCGCGGTGGCCGTCGCACCGATGGCGTCGCGCTCGGCGGCGGTGAGCGCGGGCGAGCCGGCTTCCTCCAGCAGCTTCTGGTGGCGGCGCTGCAGGCTGCAGTCGCGCTCGCCGAAATGCACCACGTGGCCGAAGCCGTCGGCCAGCACCTGCAGCTCGATGTGACGTGGCCTGTTCAGATACTTCTCGAGATACACTTCATCGTTGCCGAACGCGGCGCGCGCTTCCGTGCGCGCCACCCGCCAGGCTTCCTCCAGCTCGTCCTCGCTGTTGGCCACCTTCATGCCGCGGCCGCCACCGCCGGCGGTGGCCTTGATCAGCACCGGGTACCCGACGCCGGCGGCCACCGCGTGCGCGGCCTCCAGGTCCGGCAGCGCGCCGGGCGAGCCGGGCACCAGCGGCACGCCCAGGCTGGCCATGGCGGTGCGCGCGGTGATTTTGTCGCCCATCATGCGGATGTGCGCGCTGGACGGGCCGATGAACGTGATGCCGTGGTCCTCCACCATCTCGGCGAAGCTCGCGTTCTCCGAAAGGAAGCCGTAGCCGGGGTGGATGGCGTCCGCCCCGGTGACGCTGGCCGCGGAGATGATGGAGGCCATGTTGAGGTAGCTGTCGCGCGCGGCGGGCGGGCCGATGCAGACGCTCTCGTCCGCCAGGCGCACGTGCATGGCTTCGGCATCCGCGGTGGAGTGCACGGCGACGGTGGGGATGCCGAGCTCGCGACAGGCACGCTGCACGCGGAGCGCGATCTCGCCGCGGTTGGCGATCAGGATCTTGCGAAACATGCTGGTATAAACGCCTTAGTTGGGGGCTTGCCGTAGGACGAAGAAGGCTAGGCAAGCAGTTCTTTTTTGAAAAAAAGAACCAAAAAACTTTTGCTTCCTGTAGGTGCGCCGTGTTGAGACGTGTTGTTTCCGCCGGCCGCTACAGCCGTCACAAAAGCTTTTTGCTTCTTTTTCTCCAAAAATAAGGCCTTCGCTTCTGCTTCCCCGGAGAACGACCCCAGCAGTCACACACATGCCCTCATGGCGGAACGCTATTCGATCACCATCAGCACTTCGCCGTATTCCACCGGCACGGCGGCGCTGACCAGCACGCGCCCGATGGTGCCCGCGCGTGGCGCCTTGATCTGGTTGAACGTCTTCATCGCCTCGATCAGCAACAGCGTCTGGCCGGCAGAGACGCTCTGGCCGACGCTGACGAAGTTTGGCGCACCCGGTTCGGGTGCCAGGTAGGCCACCCCCACCATCGGGCTCTTCACCGCGCCGGGGTGGGTGGCATAGTCGTTGTCCTCGGCCGGCACCGCCAGGCTGGCAGACGGCGGCGGCGGTGCTCCCTGGTAGGCCGCGGGTACGGCGGCCTGCATCATCGCCGGCGCGCGCACGACGCGGATGCGGCTGTCCCCCTCGGCGATCTCGATCTCGGTCAGCCCGGTGTCGCGCAGGATGTCGGCCAGCACGCGGATGGCGTCGGCGTCGACGGGCAGGCGGCTCATTGGTCCTCGTCCAGCAGCATCTCGGCCAGTGCGGTCAGCGCCAGGCCGTAGCCGCGGATGCCCAGGCCGCAGATCACGCCCTGTGCGACGCGGGAGATCAGCGAGGTGTGGCGGAATTGTTCGCGCGCGTGAATGTTGGTCAGGTGCACCTCGACGGTCGGCAGGTCGGCGGCCAGGATCGCATCCATCAGCGCCACCGAGGTGTGGCCGTAGCCGCCGGGGTTGATGACCAGGCCGCGCGCCTTGTCGCGGCACTCCTGCACCCAGGTGATCAGCTCGCCCTCGTGGTTGGTCTGGCGGAAGTCGATGGCGAGGTCGAGCGCCTCGGCGGTCTCTGCACAGAGCGCTTCGAGGTCGTCGATGGTGGCGGCGCCGTAGAGGGCGGGTTCGCGCGAGCCAAGCAGGTTGAGGTTGGGGCCGTTCAGCACGGCGATGAGGGGCAGGGGCATGGAGGCGGCGCGTTAGCACGGACGCTATGGCAAGGAAAGCAAGGCCTTCTTTTTCGAGAAAAAGAAGCAAAAAGCTTTTGCCTCCGCTGTCGCGGTCCTCTCCGGCGAGCGCGCAACAGCGGAAGCAAAAGTTTTTGGTTTTTTTTTTCAAAAAAGAACTGCTTGCTTTCTCGTAATGGTAGGTCCTGAGCCTGTTTGAAAACGTGGCCGGAGCGGTCAGCTGCGTGCGTTTCCGAGCACCGGAGCCGCCGCCTACATGGCCGTGAGCACCGGAGCGCAAGACACGCGCGTCAGATGGCCGTCCCGGGCGCGTATGCACGCAGGTTCAAAGGTGGATGAGTGCTAGACCGCCGTGCGTGCCGACGCCCAGCGTCAGCGCCGAGGCGGTCTGGACGCTGCTGAAGTGCAGCGTCATCGACTGCCCGTTCGCCTCTGTCAGCGTCACCGCCTCGCCGTTGGCCGAGAGCGCCGGCGTGATGTTGGCGAACCCGAAGCCCTGCAGCTCGATCACGTCGCCCGAGGAGAAGCCGCTAATGGTGCCGGAGAAGCCGTTGTTGTCGGCCAGGCTGAGCACCGCGCCGTTGCCGGCTGTCGTGGCGAACGCCACGGCGGTGCTGCCGGCAGCACCGTCCAGCTCCACGGTGCCGCCGGTGCCAATCGAGATGGTGCCGGCGCCGGAGACCGGGCCGAGGAAGCTGAGGTTGCCGTTGGCCACCTTGATCAGCCCGGTGTCGACCACGCTGGCCGAGATGGTGGACGTGCCGGTGCCCGGCGCCGTCAACGTGCCGGCGACGGTGACGAACGCGCCCGAGGCGCCGCTGCTGCCAGAGCCGGGCACCACGATGGAGGCGCCCGCTTCCAGCGTGTAGGTGCCCTGCGCGCCGACGGTGAGCGTGGTGGCCGGCGAGCCGCCGCCGCCGGACAGCGAGATGGTGCCAAACTGGTCGGTGGCCCCCTGCAGCAGCAACTGCGCGCCGCCCTGCAGTGAGAGCGGCTGGTTGGTGCCTGGCGCGCCCTGGTCGAGCGTGGCCGCCCCGGCCACCACCACCTCGCCGGCGCCCAGGAGGGTGCCCGCTTCCAGCGACACGCCGCCCGACAAGGTCAAGGTGTTGGCGGTGTTGCTGGCGTCCAGCGCCAGCGTGCCGCCCTCCTGCGAGAAGCCGCCGCCATAGCTCAGCGCGCCGCCCAGCGTCATGCTGCCGCCGTCCAGGATCAGCTCGCCCGCCGAAAGGCTGAGCCCGGCGGCCAGGTAAATGTTGCCCTGCAGGTCGAGCGTGGCCGGGCCGCTGACCGTGCCGGCGAGCACGCCGCCGCCGGACAGCGTCAGCTGGCCGCTTTCAACCGCCAGCGAGCCGGTGTTGGTGTTGTCGAAGTAGCTCTGCACCACGTCCTCGCCGCTGCCGTTCAGCTTTTCGAACAGGCCGTTGTTGGTGATGGTGCCGAACTGCCCGCTGATGGAGGACGGGCCTTTCAGCAGCCAGCTCTCGCCCGCGGCGATCTGCGCGGTCACGATGGAGGCCTGCTGCTGGCCCAGCGTGATCGCCCCGGTCTGGCTGACGGTGTTCGTCGTGCTGGCGGTGCCGAACTTCAGCGTGAGATTGCCCTCCAGCATCTCGTTGCCGCCGAGGTTGACCGCGCCGCTGGAGAGGATTGTGCCGGTGCCCTTCACCAGCCCGCCGTCCAGCGCGTCCGTGCCGGTCAGCGTCAGCGTGTTGGCACCCTGGCCGTAGGCGCCCACCACCACCAGCGTGCCGCCGGTCTGGTCGAATTGTCCGGCGTAGGCGAGGCTGGGCGCGGTCAGCGTCACGTTGGCGCTGTCGGTCAGCACGGTGCGCGCGGTGCTCAGCGCGAAGCTGCTGCTGGCGATGGCGAAGCTGCCGGTCTCGAAGACCACGCTGCCGGCGCCGGTGATGGTGCCGGCGAGCGTGCTGGTGGAGCCGTTGCTGGTGGGTGCGGTGAAAGCCAGCGCGCCCACAGCCACGTCGATGGTGCCGGTGTTCCTCACGATGGCGGCGATGGTGGCCGCGCCACCGTTTACCGGGCTGCCGGCGGTCTTGATCAGCGTGCCGGCGTTGGACAGCACGCCGCCCTGCTGGGCGTTGGTGATCTGCTCGTTGCCGGCGATGCGCAACTCGCCGGCAGTACCGATGGACAGCGTGCCGCTGCTGGTCTGCCCCAAATTGATCGCCCCGGTCTGGCTGTAGGTGCCGGCGAGCGAGAGCAGCGAGTTGTTGGCCAGCGTCAGCCCGTTGAAGTGGCCGCTGCCGGAGAGCACGGCCACCGAACTCTGCAGCGTGCCGTCCAGCGTGGCCAGCCCGGTCAGCGTCAGCGTGTTGGCGCCGGTGCTGATGCTGCCGTTCTGGTCGAGGGTGACGTTGCCGCCGTAGCTGAGGTTCTCGTTGAGGAAGACGGTGGCGCTGGCCTCCAGGGCGCGGGTGGACAGCGCGAAGCCGGCGCCCAGCGTGGCGTTGCTGCCGCTCAGCACCAGCGCGCCGGTGCCGGTGACGGTGCCGGCCAGCGTGGTGGAGGTGGACTGGTCGAGGAACTGGCCGCGGGTGATCTGCAGCCTGGTGCCGGCGGCGAACGAGAACGACGCGCCCTGGGCGTAGCCGCCGTCCAGGATGGCCAGCGTGCCGGCGGTGGCCGACACTGACCCGTCGATGGCCCGCCCGTAACCGCCGTTCGAAAGGCTGAGCACGCCGCCGGACAGCGTGAGCGGGCCGCTGAAATTATAGCCGTTGGTGACCGTCAGCGTGCCTGCATTCATGCTGAAGCCGGAGCTGTTCTGCGTGGTCAGCGAGTCGATCGCGAGCGAGCCGCCGGTGTACGTGACGGTGACCGGGCCGGTTGTACCGGGGATGCCGACGTCGCCGCCCGCCTGCGGCCCCGCCGTTAGGCTCCAGTCCGACAGGGTGGACCAGGTTCCGCTCGTCGTCGCCGTCCAGGTCACCGAAGCCATGGTCTCGTCCTCTCTTTCGAAGCGGGTCGTCGCAAGCGGGTCGTCAAAGCGGCTGGCAGGAAGCGGGTCGTCGGAAGCCGGTCGTCGGAAGCGGGTCGTGAACAGGCGGGCTGTTCGAATACGGGCACGTCGTCGGCAGACAGGCGGCCGCCGGTACGCCGGCAGGCTCGGGTGCAATACCGCCGAAGCGGCGCCGGACGGCCCGGCTCAGTTGTGGATCAGCTCGGCGTAACCGTTCGTGGTCGAGGTGAAGGAGAGTGAGGTGAGGCTCTGGGCGCCGGCGAAGTTGAGCGTGATCTGGTCGCCGTTGGCGTCGCTGATGGCGAGCTGGGTGTGGGCGGCGTTGGCGTAGGTCCCGCTGACCGAACCGCCGGAGATGCCAGCGATCTGGATCATGTCGCCGGCGGTGAAGTTGCTGACGGTGCCGTCGAAGCCCTGCAGGTCGTTGGTGATCAGCAACGTGCCGACGCCGGCGAACATCACGTGGGTGGCCGCACCGACGCTCACGCCGGACTCGAACTGCAGCACGCCGTGGGTGCCCACGGTGAAGCTCCCGGTGCTGCCCGACAGCACGTTGCCGTAGACTTGCAGCGTGCCGAGGTTGGCGGCGATCGTTCCGGTGTCGACGATGGCGGTGCTGATCTGGGTCGTGCTGTTGGTCGGGTCCGCCACGACGCCGGCCACGTTCAGCGTGCCGCTGCCGCTGATCGTCAGGCCGGCGCCCACTGTGAGGGTGCCGCCCTTCTCGACGGCCAGGGTGTCCGTGCTCGGGGTGTTCTGTGTGCCGATGCTCAGCGCGCCGGTCTCGGCGGCCTGGCCGGCGAGTGCCAGCGTGCCGCCGCCGCTCACCCGCAGCGCGCCCAGCGTGGTGCTGGCGGAGGCGAGCAGCATGCCCGGGCCGGTGACCAGGTCGCCGGCGCCCAGCAGGGCGGTGCCGGTCAGGCTCAGCGTGTCGCCCGCAAGCCCGATGGTGCCGGACTGGCTGACGAAGTCGCCGGCGTAGGCCTGGCTCGCGAGGAGGGCCACGCTGGCATTGTTGGTGACCTCGAGGCCGGCGGAGAGGTCAGCGAAGCCGCTCGCAAGAGTGAAGCTGCCGTAGGTCAGTGCCAGCGTGCCGGCGCCGGACACCGTGCCGGCCAGGCTGCCGCCCGACTCCGCGTCCAGCAGCGTGTCGGCCACCGCGAGCGTGCCGGTGCCGGCCAGGGTGAGTGCGGCGGCGATCACGCCGGTTCCGGTCCCGCTTTCCGTCAGCAGGCCGGAGACGAGCACCGCGCCGGAGGCGGCGTTGCTGGCGATGCTGTCGGCGTCGTCGAGCACCGTGTAGCTGGCGCCGGAGGCCACCAGCAGCGTCCCGCCGCCGGTCGAACCCGACAGGTTGAGCACGCCCGTCTGGTCGGCCTGGGCGCTGACCAGCAGCTCCGCGCCGCCGGTGACGATGTAGGCGCCCACCGTGGTCGGGCCGGCGCAGGACAGCGTGCCCTGGTCGGTGAGCGCGCCGCCGTCCAGCGTGGTCGCACCCGAGAGCGAAAACACGTTGCCGCCGACGTCGAGCAAGCCGGCGCCCAGCTCGGAGAACAGGCCCGCATCGCTGAGGCTGCCGGTGAGCGTCACCTGGGCGGAGACGTCGAGCGCTGCGACGCTGATCGCGAGCCCGCCCTGCAGCGTGGCGGTGCCGGCCAGGTCGATCAGCCCGGCACCGGCTAGCGTGCCGCCGATCTGGTCGAGGTAGGGGTCGGCCAACGTGAGCGTGCCGTTGGCCAGCAGGGTGCCGGTGCTGGCGAGGTCGTCCTGGATCACCGAGTCGCCGCTGCCGTTCGGCTCGGCGAGCAGCCCGGCGTTGATGATCATACCGTAGGAACCCAGGATGCTGCCGTCGCCCTCCATGGCCCAGATGGCGCCGCTGGCGATGGTGACCGTCGCGTTCGACGAGGGGCCCACGTAGATGTTGCCGGTCTGGTCCACCGTGCCGGTGACGGCGAGCAGGTCCGGCCCGCCGAAGGTCCAGTTGCCGCCCACTTCCGAAGTGCCGGAGACGCTGATGGTGCCGCCGTAGCCGGTGGCGATGCCGCCGTCGAAGTTGCTGCGGCCACTGAGCGTGAGCACCGTCGCCTTGTTGTCCAGGTCGAGCACGCCGCCCGACATCTCCCAGTTGCCGGCGTAGGCGAGCGCGTTGGCCAGCGTCAGCACGCCGCCCTGCTGGTCCAGCGTGGCCACCGTCAGGGCCAACCCGCTGGAGAAGCTGGTGTGTCCGGTGCCGCCAACCCCGCCCAGGCCGAGCGTGCCGGCGCCGCTGACGGAGCCGCCGATGCTGTTGACGGCGCCGTCCACCTGCAACTGCCCGATGGCGACGCTGATGACGCTGCTGCTGGCCAGCGACGGGTAGAGGTGGGAGATCTTGCCGCCGGCGGTCTTGGCCAGGGTGCCGGCGTTGACGATGCCGCCCACCTGCGAGGGGTCGGTGACGTCCCAGTTGCCGTTGATGTTGTAGGTGGCGGCCTTTTCGATGGTCAGCTTGCCGCCGGAATCGCCGCCGGCGTTGCCGTCGTTCGGCCCGAGGTTGAGCTGGTTGGTCTGAACGACCGTTCCGTAATCGTTCAGCAGCGCGCCGTTGTCGAGGTAGGTGCGGAACTGCGTGGTGCCCAGCACCAGGCGGCCGTGCTCGTTGAACGTGCCGTAGCCGATAACGCCGGAGAACAGCCCCGGCCCGGTGGCCGTCAACGTGCTGCCGAACAGGTCGAACGAGCCGTTGTCCACCGTGATGTTGTTGGCGTAGGCCAGGCTGATGCCGTTGAAGGCGAGCTTGGCGCCGTTGTCGAGCACGATGGCGCTGAGCTTGGCGCTGAAGCCCGCGTCGAGGTTGAGCTGGCCGCCGGTGATGTGCAGCTCGCCCGCACCCGCCAGCGTGCCGGCGATGGTGCCGCCGTCGGCGATCACGAGCGCGCCGGTCTGCACGTTCATGATGCCGCCTGTCATCTCGATGGCGGTGTTGAACGTGGCACCCGGTCCGCCGACGGTGAACAGGCCGCCGGCCTGCTCGTAGGTGCCGTTGAAGGTGGCGCCGTCGATGGCGGTGAGCGTGCCGTAGGCGGTGGGTGTGCCGGCGATGCTGCCGTTGTTGGTGATGGCCAGCGTGGTGCCGGCGCTCGTGGTCAGCGTGTAGGCGCTCGCGGCAACCCCGGTGCTGATGCCGACGGTCACGCCGGCCGCGCCGATGGACACCGTGTCGAGGTTGGTGGGTGTTCCGTTCGTTCCCCAGTTTGAGGCGGTCCCCCAGCTGCCGCTGGTTGGCGACGACCACCTGTAAGTTGTCATGCGAACGCCCCCGAAGAATGTTCCTCCCGGGCTCGTGACGGCCCGGCCTGCACCGCGCACGCGTTCGGTGCGCGAGCCAAACGGTAATCGTTTCATAATCGGCAAAATATGCGCTGTCACGGCAAAAAATGAGCGCGGTGTCAGCGATTGTTCGCGCGGAGCCGAAACGACACGCTGGCTTGGAAAACGGCCGTATGGTTGCGCGTCTTTTTGGATTGGAATGCTGTTGCGACCCGGCCGGACAGGCCGCGCGCATGGCGGCCGGCGGCCCGCGTCAGGCCGGTTTGACAAGGCAGGACGCGCGTGGCATGGCCCGCGCCCTTCGGATTACGTGCGCCGGACGGGCGCCCAAAGGTTGCGCATGGTCAAGCCAGAACTCGGGCAGAAACGCATCTGCGTCTCCTGCAGCACACGCTTCTACGACCTGGGCAAGTCGCCCGCCGCGTGCCCGAAATGCGGCACCGAACAGCCCGTCGAACAGCCCAGGCCTCGCCGCGGCGGCAACGTCACCGAGGTGCGCAAGCCGAAGAAGGTGGCGGCAGTCGACGAGGCCGAACCCGACGCGGAAGCCGAGACCGACGCGGAGGAGGCCGAGGAGGGCGTGTTGGAGGATACCTCCGACCTGGAGGATGATGACGACGCGCTGGGCGGGGAGTTGGAAGTGGAGCCGGATAGGGACGAAGGGGAGAGGTAGAAAGCAAGCGCTTCTTTTTCGAGAAAAAGAAGCAAAAAGCTTTTGCTGCGGCTGTC
>CAXUIR010000021.1:0-14335 GCA_964251005.1 uncultured Acetobacteraceae bacterium
GTGCAGGACGGCGCCCAGGGCTGGCGCGGTGAACACGTGCGGGGGGCGCCAGGCGCCCCAGGCGTGCTGCAGGATGCTGACGGCGGCCACCACGATCAGCACGCCCTCGATGACGGCCGCGACGAACTCGGCCTTGTCGTGGCCGTAAGGGTGGTTGTGGTCGGCCGGCATGGCGGCGAAACGGAGTGCGCCGAAGGCTATGCCGGAGGCGGCCACGTTGACCACGGTCTCCAGCGCGTCGGAGTAGAAGGCCGCGCTTCCCGTCACCAGCCAGGCCGCAGCCTTGAGCGCCAGCACGACAAGCCCGACGCCGATGCTGGCGCCGGCAATTCGCATCACCCTGTCCAACAGGCGCGCCCCGTCTTGACGTCTGCCGGTTCTATCGGGCGGGTTGGAGCGCTAGGCAAGCATTCTTTCCTGGCCAGAGAGCCACGTCCCGAGGGGGCGTGTGACGGGCAAGGCAGAGCTACTCGCCGAGGAGGTGGAGGACGACCTGGCGGCGATGCGGGTGGCTGCGGTGCTCGTAGAGGTAGATGCCCTGCCAGGTGCCGAGCACCATCCTGCCGTCCAGCACGGGTATGCTGAGTTGGGTTTGCGTGAGCGCGGCGCGGATGTGTGCGGGCATGTCGTCGGGGCCCTCGGCGTCGTGGACGTAGAGGCCGCGTCCGTCGGGGGCGATGCGGGAGAAGAAAGCCTCGAGGTCGTGCCGCACATCCGGATCGGCGTTCTCCTGGACCAGCAACGACGCCGAGGTGTGACGGCACCACAGCGTCAACAGCCCGGCCTGCAGGCCGGTGCGGTCGAGAAACGCTTCGGCGGGTGCGGTGATGTCCACCAGGCCGCGACGACGGGTGCTTACCTCCAGCGTCTCGGTCGCCTGACGCATGGGTTGGTTCCTTCCGGATCGCGGGCAAAAGCAAGGCCTGCTTTTTTGAAAAAAAGCAGCAAAAAACTTTTGCTCCTGCTGTCGCGAAGGTTCTGCAGCGTGTACCCAGGAGACAAAAGTTTTTGGTTCTTTTTTCAAAAAAGAACTGCTTGCTTGCTTCCTTCAAGGAAGCTGCAGGCGCTTCTCCAACACCTCGTCCAACGTCACGTAACCCCGACCGTGCGGGTCCAGCACCGCGAAGTTGCGCAGCACTACCGGCAGCTGGCCCTTCGCCTGGTCTAAAGTGAGCCGTCCGTCGTGTGACGCGGCCTGGCGGAACTTCAGTTCCAGCCAGTCTGGATCGTGCCAGTTGGGCTTGATCCGCGAGACGATGCGCTCGACGTCGCGCGCCATCGTGTCCGGCTGCAACGTGGCGGCGACCATCTCGCGCAGCATCCTGTGGCGGTGCACGTAGCGCACCAGGTTGTGGCCACAGTTCGGCACCAGCACCACCGCCGCTTGGCCGTGCGCCTGCGCCAGGCTGCGCAGCATCTCGTGCGAGCGGAAATCACCGTCGGTGCCGTAGAGCACGCAGTAGCGCACGCCCGGCACCAGCCGGACCGGCAGTTCCGCGCGCACCGCGGCCGGTTTGCCGCGCGCGGCGTAGGCCGGCGCTGCGGCATGCGGCACCAGGGCCAGAACCGAGACGACGTTGCTCAGCCGCGTGGCGAAACGCAGCGCTGCGTAGCCGCCCATGCTGTTGCCGAACAGGATCTTCGGCCGGTCGGACCGCGCGTTGATCTCGCGCACGACGTCGTCGAAACAGCTGATGTAGAAGTCCATCACCCGGTCGGTGACGTAGTACTGCGCCGATCTGCCGTCGTTGAAACCGGCGAAGATCGACGAGAACGACGCCATGTCCATGTCGCCGGGAATGGTCTCCTTGCCGGCGAAGACGACCACGTCAGGCCCGTCGCCGCCACCCAGGCGCACGATGGTTGCAGCCGCGTTCTTGAAGATCAGCCGGTCAGCGGCCGCTCGGGTGCTGGTTCCTGTGCGCAGCAACTGCTCTACCCGGTCGGCCAGCGCGCCGACGTCGGCGAAGCCGAATATTTCCGCGTCGGCGAAGCGTATGCCGAAGCACTGTTCCACGCGCAGGATCAGCGACGCGTGGGAGAGCGAATCCCAGCCTTCCACGTCGTCGGCGACCGTCTCGCGCCGCACGTCCATCGCCGGGTAGCCGAACGCGTTGGCGATCACCGCTGCCAGGCGCTGCAGGACGGGCAGACCTGGGTCGTCGGCCACCGCCGCGTCCGGCACCGCGGCCGCAGCTTCGGCCAGATACTTCGACTGGTTCGCCTGGCGGCTGATCTTGCCGCTGGTGGTCTTCACCAGCCAGCCGGGCTCGACGATGCGGCAGGCCTTCACCTCGATGTTGGTCTGCTCGTAGACCAGGGTGCGGACGCGCCTGGCTAGGTGGCGCGCGCCCGGAGAGACGGCGTCGGGGTCGCGCTCGGCCACCACCACCAGCTCGTCGGATCCGGCGGCCGGGCTGAAGGCGCCGAAGGCCACCGCGCGGCCGGGCTTGAGCCCCGGCACGCCGGCCATGATCGCCTCGACCTCGTGGGCGTGCAGGTTGCGGCCGTTGACGATCACCAGGTCGTCCGTGCGGCCGAGCACGTAGAGGTTGCCGTCCAGCAAGAAGCCGCGGTCGCGGGTGTTGTACATTCCGCCGGCCCGCCGCTCTGCCGTGGTCTGCTTGTCGTTGAAGTAGCCGTAGAACAGGTAGCTGCCGCTCAGCATGATCTGGCCGGCGTGGCCGTCGGGGAGGTCGCGCCCGGCCTCCTGAATACGCACGGAGATGCCGTCGAGCGGCGCACCGTTGCTCAGCAGGCGAACCGAAGCGCTGCCCGGCGCGGACGGCAGCGCATGCCCGGCACCATAGAGGTGGGCAGCGTCGACCTCGATCGCGACGGGCGGTGCACCCACTTCCGTCTGGGTGACCGCGAACACTGTTTCTGCCATGGCGTAGCACACCTGCAGCTGCTCGCGCCGCACGCCGTTCCCCGCGAAGCGTTCGAAGAACCGCTCGAACGTCTCTGCGCGGCAAGGCTCGGAGCAGTTTATAAAGGCGCGCACGCCGGATAGGTCGGCCGCGCAGTCGCCCGGCACGCTGCGCACCAGGTGCTCGAAGGCGAAGTTCGGCAGCCAGGTGAAGTGGCCGCGGTGCTGGTCCAGCGCTTCGAACAGGCTGGCAGGCCGGGCCACCCACTCGAACGGGCTCAGGCAGGTGACCGTCTGGCCCATCACCAACGGCGTCACCGTCGCCGCGATCAGCCCCATGTCATGGTAGACCGGCAGCCAGGAGACGACGTTGTCGTCCGTGCCCATGCCGAGCCGGCGCGTATAAGACTCCACCTGGCGCCGGATTGCGTGGTGCGACAGCGCCACGCCCTTCTTCAGCGAGGTGGTGCCGGAGCTGTGCTGCAGCAGCGCCACCGCGTCAGGGTCCGCACCTTCGCGCAACGCGCTGTGGTCCTCGCCGACCGCGTCGATGGTCAGGATGCCGGCCCGGCCGACGATGCCGTGGCGCTGCATCTGCCCGGCATGAGCGGCGTCGGTGACCAGCAGCGCCGGTGCGATGCGGGCCAGCAGCGCCTTGTGCGCCGGCCAGTAGAGTGCGGCCTGCTGCTTTGCCGACGGGCACGGCATGAAGGACGGCACGATGCCGGCGAGAATGGCGCCGAAGAATGCCGCCACGCCCGCGACCTGCTGCGGCAAAAAGATCAGCACGATGTCGCCGCGGGACAGACCGAGGGCCAGGTAGCGGTTGGCGTAGGAGAGGCAGGAGAGGTGGAATGCGGCGAAACTCGTCTCGGTGACGGTTTGGCCGGAGACTTGCCGCCAGAACACCTTGTCGGGGCTTTCGGCCGCGTGTTGCCGGACGAAGTGGTCGAGGGTCTGGCTCATGCACGTTGCGGTATCACGGGGGGTTGGGAGGAAGGAAGCAAGGCCTTCTTTTTCGAGAAAAAGAAGCAAAAAGCTTTTATCGCGGCTGTCGCGGTCCTCTCCGGCGAGCGCGCGACAGCGGAAGCAAAAGTTTTTTGGTTCTTTTTTTCAAAAAAGAACTGCTTGCTTTCTTAAGCGTGCCCCGCCGTCCCAGACAGCAGGATAGGATCCACCTTCAGGATCGCCATCGCCCGGTGCCACTTGGTTTCGTGCTCGGTGTCGAAGACGATGTCCACGCTCGCCGGCGCCGACAGCCAGGCGTTCTCCATCATCTCGCGGTCCAATTGGCCGGGTCCCCAGCCGGCATACCCCAGTGCAAGGAAGCCGCGCTGCGGGCCGCCGCCGTCCGCGATCGCTTTCAGCACGTCGAGGCTGGCGGTCAGCGCCACCTGCGGGTCCACCATCAGGCTGCCGTCGCCGGTCCAGTCGGCAGTGTGCAGGACGAAACCGCGCGCCGAGTCCACAGGGCCGCCACGGTAGAGGTCGATCTGGCGCACCGGCGGCACCGGTGTCACGTCGAGCTGCTGCAGCAGGTCGCCAAAACTGGGGCTGGCGAGCGGCCGGTTCAGCACGATGCCCATGGCGCCGTCCGGCGTGTGGGCGCAGACGTAGATGACCGCCTGGCTGAAATGCGGCGTGTTCGTCGCCGGCATGGCGATGAGCAGCTGTCCGGTTAGCAGGCCCTCGGTGGGCTCCTCTGCGGCGGTCTGCCCGTCCGGTTGGCGGGCCTGCGCTGGTGCCGCCTTGCCGCCTCGCCCACTTGACTGCTGAGAGCCTGCCTGCCGCCCTCGCCCCGCGTTCGTCTGCTTCGCCCTAGCCATCGCTTCGTCCCGTGATCCGCTGTGCTGCTGTCCGGCGTTTACTGACATGGTGGCTGGCCCAACGCACACCATCACACAAACTGTTTCAGCCTTGGCGGCCGGCCAAGGTGACAGCGCTGGACCGACTGGCTAGAGGAACGGCCACACCAACGGAGCCAACGCGCATGATCAAACAGGGTGACACGCTTCCCAGCCAGAAACTGATGCAGGCCACGCCGGATGGCCCGCGCGAAGTCTCCACGGAGGACCTGTTCCGCGGCAAGCGCGTTGTGATGTTCGCAACGCCCGGCGCGTTTACGCCTACCTGCTCGGCCAAGCACCTGCCCGGCTTCAACGAGAACCTCGACGCGTTCAAGGCCAAGGGCATCGACCTGGTCGTGTGCATGGCGGTGAACGACGCCTTCGTGATGGGCGCCTGGGCAAAGAGCCAGGACGTCCGTCCCGACATCGTCATGCTCGCCGACGGCTCGGCCCAGTTCACCCGCGCGCTCGGGCTGGAGCTCGACCTGACCCAGCGCGGGTTGGGCGTGCGCAGCCAGCGCTTCGCCCTCGTCGCCGACGACATGCGGGTCAGCCACCTGGCTGTCGAGCAGCCGGGAGATTTCGACGTCAGCAAGGCCGAGACGGTGCTGGCCTCGCTTTGATCCACTGACTGTCTCCCGATCACCGCCGGCAGTAACCGAGCGCAAAGCCTCAGAGCAATGCAACCCTGAATTGCATATTTTGTCGAGTGTTCAGGGTGCGTTCACTTTACAGTTGTTGTACGTCGCAAGAGTGTAACGCAAGTTGCCTTGCCGCATGCGTTTCCGCGTCAATGGTGACGGATTCGGGTTGCGGAGCGGCATGTGGAAGAAGGCTGGGTCTACGTTCTGGTCAACTCATCCACCCCCGGCCTGGTGAAGGTAGGCCGAACCACCCGGCTTCCGGCTGAGCGCGCGGCCGAGCTATCCGCGGTCACCGGAGTGCCCACGCCATTCATCGTCGCCTACGACCGGCACTTCACCGATTGCCACGCCGCCGAACGGATCATCCACGGCGAACTCGACCGGCGCGGCCTGCGCGTCGCGGCGAACCGGGAGTTCTTCGGCGGCGCACCGTCCGACATCATCAAGGTGGTGCTCGAGGCAGCCGGCCAGGCCATCGGCGCGGACTGCCAGGGCTTGCCCAGCACGGCGGGTGTCAACGCCACCGCCTTGCTGTGCGCCGGCGACAGGGCGATGAACGGCACCGGCGAGGTGATGCAGGACACCGGCGAGGCGGTCCGCTGTTACAAGCTCGCGGCGATAAGCGGCTCGCCAGAGGCCTGGGAGCGCCTCGGGGCGATCTACAACGGGATCTACGCGGCCAAACGCGACAACGCGAGCCGCCGGCGTGCCCTCAGCGCTCTCAAGGAGGGTGCACGCCGGGGCAACGCGTATTGCTACTGCGGCATGGCGGTGCTGTTCGCGCTGGAAGGCCACCGTGCCAACTTCGTCAAGGCCTGGACCATCTTCTTCACGCAGGTGCCAGCGATCGAGGGGCCGGAGCAGATGGCGCGGTTCGCGCGTGCCTGCGTGGGCTACGTCAGCCTGTGCCACGACCTGCGGCTGTTGCCGGAGCACGTGGCGGACCTGCGACGTGCCGGCAACGACGTGCTGACCGCGCTGCTCGCGGAGCTCGACCGCGTGCGCCCCGACCCGGTGCAACGGCGGCACGTGTTGGCTTGCCTGCGCTGGGCTTATGCCGGCTTGCTGCCGGCGGGCGAGCAGGCGCTGGCCCGGCGGACGTTACGCAGGATGTGGCAGGATTGGGTGCTGCCGCGCCGTGCGGCTCATGTTTGAGTAAGGAAGCGGTTCTTTTTTAAAAAGGAACCAAAAAACTTTTGTTCTCCGGTTTACGCAGCTCAGATAGTACGAGCAACCTGCCGGACTCCGCGACAGCACGCGCAAAAGTTTTTTGGTTCTTTTTTTCAAAAAAGAACCGCTTGCTTTGTTTCCCAACCAAACCTTGCCGTTTATTGCGCGCCTGAAGCTGTCCACGCCAGCTTAAGACGAATTTCGCAAGCCGCGTTGAGCGGCCATGACATCGCCTCTAGCTCCCGGCTAAGCCAAGGTGAGGCAGGGCTTTGCCGGAAAGGGATGGCGTCCATGGAGGCAGAGCGCAACGCGCCGGGTGATGTGGCGCAGGCCGCAACCGAGATCCTGACCGACCCGGAGGAACGCGAGGCGGCGGCGGGCGGCATCCCCGCGGTCAGGCTCGACGACAAGTATGCGCGCTTCGACAACCGTGTGTTCCTCACCGGCATCCAGGCTCTGGTGCGCCTGCCGCTGCTGCAGCGCCGGCGCGACAGAGCAGCCGGCCGCAACACCGCCGGCTTCATTTCCGGCTACCGCGGCAGCCCGCTCGGCGGCTACGACCTGGCGCTGTGGGCGGCCCGCAAGCACCTCGACGCGCACGACATCGTCTTCCAGCCCGGCATCAACGAGGACCTCGCCGCCACCGCCGTGTGGGGCTCGCAGCAGGTCGGCCTGTTGCCGGGGGCGAAAAAGGAGGGCGTGTTCGGCCTATGGTACGGCAAGGGGCCCGGCGTGGACCGCTCCAGCGACGTGCTCAAGCACGCGAGCTACGCCGGCGTGCCGGCACTGGGCGGCGCCATCGCGCTGTGCGGCGACGACCACGGCGCGCGCTCCTCCACGCTGGCGCATCAGAGCGACCTCGCGTTGATCCATTTCGGGATGCCGGTGCTCAACCCGTCCACGGTGGAGGAGCTGGTCGCCTACGGCCTAGCCGCCTGGGCGATCAGCCGATACAGCGGCTGCTGGGTCGGCATGAAGGCGCTGACCGACACGGTGGAAGGCGGCGCCTCCATCCCCGCCGACATGGACTGCGCCGTCTACGCCGAGCCGGAGGATTTCGACCTGCCGCCGGGCGGACTGGGGCTGCGCGCCCGCAACGGCTCGGCGCTGGAGGTTGAGGCGCGGCACTTCGAGCAGCGCCACCCCGCCGCCCAGGCCTGGGTGCGCGCCAACAAGCTGGACCGCCTGGCCTGGGGCGGCGCCCGGCGCAACCGGCTCGGCCTGGTCAGCACCGGCAAGGCCTACCTGGACGTGATCGAGGCGCTGCGCGGCCTGGGGCTCGACGAGCACCGCTGCAGCGCGCTCGGCATCGCCGTCTACAAGGTGGGCATGGTGTGGCCGCTGGAGCCCGAGCGGCTGCGCGCGTTCGCCGAGACCTGCGACGAGGTGTTCGTCGTCGAGGAAAAGCACCCGATCATCGAGGACCAGATCTCGACGATCCTCTACAACCAGCCCGCCCATTTGCGCCCGCGGCTGACCGGCAAGCTGGACGAGAACGCGCGGCCGCTGCTGCGCGAGGTGGGCGAGTTGGACCCCGACCTGCTGCTGCACGTCATCGCCGGGCGCCTGCGTGGCCGCATCGAGGACGATGCTCTCCGCGCGCGGTTCGGGACCATCAAGCCGCTGCAGACCGGCATCCCCACCATCTCCTACGGTGTGAAGGATCTGCTGCGGCCGCCGAGCTTCTGCGCCGGCTGCCCGCACAACACCTCCACCGTGGTCCCCGACGGCTCGATCGCCGGCGCCGGCATCGGCTGCCACATCATGGCCGCCGCCATGCCGGAGCGGAACACCATCGGCATCACCCACATGGGCGGCGAGGGCGCGCAGTGGATCGGCCAGGCGCCGTTCACCGACACGCCGCACATCTTCCAGAACCTGGGCGACGGCACCTATTTCCACTCCGGCCTGCTGGCGGTGCGCGCCGCCATCGCTGCCCGCGTGAACATCACCTACAAGATACTGGTCAACGGCGCGGTCGCGATGACCGGCGGCCAGACGGTGGAGGGCGAGCAGTTCGCCGGCGACATCACCGCCCCGCACGTCGCCCACCAGCTGACCGCCGAGGGCTGCCAGCGCGTGGCCCTGGTCAGCGACGACATCGCCCGCCACGACCGCGCCGACTACCCGCCCGCGGTGAGCTTCCACCCGCGCGAGGACCTCGACGCCGTGCAGCGCGAGCTGCGGGCCTTCCCCGGCGTCAGCGCGATCGTCTACGAGCAGGCCTGTGCCACCGAGAGCCGCCGCATGCGCAAGCGCGGCACCCTGCCCGACCCGGCGCAGCGCCTGTTTATCCACCCGGACGTCTGCGAGGGCTGCGGCGATTGCGGCGTGCAGTCCAACTGCATCGCCATCGAGCCGCTGGAAACGGTGCTGGGCCGCAAGCGCCGCATCAACCAGACCGTGTGCAACAAGGACTACTCCTGCGCCAAGGGCCTCTGCCCCAGCTTCATCAGCGTCATGGGCGGCCGCGTCCGCGCCCGCGCAGACGATGCCGCCGACCCGCTCGGCGTCCTGCGTGACGAGCAGTCGGTGATCGCTGCCCTGCCGGCGCCCGAGCTGCCGCGCATCGGCGAGGTCTACAACATCCTGCTCGCCGGCATCGGCGGCCAGGGCGTGGTGACGGTGGCCGCCCTGCTCGGCATGGCTGCCCACCTGCAGGGGCTGCGGTTGACGGTGCTCGACAATTCCGGCCTCGCACAACGCAACGGCTCGGTGACCAGCCACCTGCGCCTGGGCGACGGCGCGGAGCGGCACTCGCCGCGCATCCCCAACGGCGACGTGGATTTGGTAATCGGCGCCGACCCGATGGTGGTGGCGATCCCGGAGACGCTGGCCAAGCTCGGCCACGGGCGCAGCGCGGTGCTGCTGAACCGCTTCGTCTCGCCAAACGCGATGTTCGCGCGCGACGCGGACCTCGACCTCAGCTTCGACCCGCTGCTGGCCCGCGTGATGCCGCACGCCGACCAGGATCGGGTGATGAGCATCGACGCCACCCGCATCGCCCAGGTGCTGCTGGGTAATGCGGTCGGCGCCAACCTCTTCCTGGTGGGCTATGCCTGGCAGTGTGGGCTGATCCCGCTGCGCGCGGAGCACGTCATGCGCGCCATCGAGCTGAACGGCACCGAGGTCGCGATGAACAAGCGCGCCTTTGGCCTGGGCCGCGTCGCCGCGTCGCGGCCGGAGCTCGCCGCCGCCTGGCTGCGCGGCCACGAGGAGGTGCACATCCCCGACACCCTCGGCGACCTGCTGGCCGACCGCATGCCGCGCCTGCGCGCCTGGGGCGGCGACGCCTGGGCGCGCCGTTACCGCGAGCTGGTGGCCCGGGTGGAGGACGCAGAGGCCAAGCTGCCGGGCGCGGACGGTCGGCTGTCCCGTGCGGTGGCGCAGGTTGCCGCCAAGCTGATGACCTACAAGGACGAGTACGAGGTCGGCCGGCTGATGAGCGATCCCGCCTTCAAGCAGCGCCTGGCGGAGAACTTCGAGGGCGACTTCGAGGTGCACTACAACCTCGCCCCGCCGCTGTTCTCCCGGCGCGACGCACGCACCGGCCGGCCGCGCAAGCGCCGCTTCGGGCCGGGCATGGCGCGCGGCTTCGCGCTGCTGGCGCAGCTGCGGGGGCTGCGCGGCACGAAGCTGGACGTGTTCGGCTACGGCGCGCACCGGCGCATGGAGCGGCGTCTGGTCGACGAGTACGCGGCGCTGGTGGACACCGTGCTGCGCGAGCTGGCGCCGGATCGGGTGGCGGAGGCGGAGGCTGTGTTGCGCGCGCACGACCAGGTGCGCGGGTTCGACGTGGTGAAGGAGGCGTCGGTAGAGCGGGTGCGGGCGGCTTTGCCGGGGCTGCTGGAGGCTTGCAGGAAAAAGTAGAAAGCAAGGCCTGCTTTTTTGAAAAAAAACAGCAAAAAACTTTTGCTCCGGCTGTCGCGGACTCTCCCTCAGCGTGCACTCCAGGGAACAAAGGTTTTTGGTTCTTTTTTTCAAAAAAGGACCGCTTGCCTTGCCTTTCACCGATGAGATCAGCTCACGCACCGAGCATCGCGCTGTTAACGGTAACTCTGTGGTCCAGGTCTCGGCTGAGCCACCCCATCGTTGGCCCTACTCAAGGGGCGCTGGGGGTGCACCGAGGCGAACCTTCTGCGTCGACTGGCTGTATGCTTCCCGGTCTGCCGCAGGACGCATGACGCTCAGCATCGTCAGTGCGGCCGCCGCCCAGCCTTGCCCGAGCAAACCCGTCTTTCGCGTCGCCAACACCAGTCCGTCGGCGTCGCTGGCCTGGCTATCCGCGCCGCAGCCGGCGGCAACCCGGCTGGTCTGCCGCGCCACCGGGCCCGCCGGGTCCAGCCAGGCCACGCGCGCCGGCAGGCAGTCACGCAGTTCCGGCAGCAACCAGGCGTAGTGGGTGCAGCCAAGCGCCACCGCATCCAGCTCCGCCCCACCTGTATGGGCCAGCAACGGCGCAACCTCCGCGCAGACCGCCTGGGCAGCGACAGGCTGGCCGGCGAAGCGGGCTTCTGCCAGTGCGGCCAGGTTGGCGGCACCTTGGATCAGCACCCGGCAATCCGGCGCGTGCTGCTCTGCCAACGCGCGCAAGTAAGGCCCACGCACCGTGGCCGGCGTGCCCAGCACGCCGATCGTGCGCGTGCGGCTGAGCGCGGCGGCCGCCTTCACCGGCGGCACGCAGCCGACGAACGGCACCGGGTGGCGCGCCCGCAGCGCGGCCAAGGCGAGGGTGCTGGCCGTGTTGCACGCGATCACCACCACGTCCGGCCGCACGCGTGCGAGGCCGGCGGCCCCCACGCCCAGCCCGCGGGCCCGCCCGTCGGCGTCCGTTCGGGCGC
This sequence comes from uncultured Acetobacteraceae bacterium, assembly GCA_964251005.1. GTDB lineage: Bacteria > Pseudomonadota > Alphaproteobacteria > Acetobacterales > Acetobacteraceae > BOG-908. The sequence goes on from CAXUIR010000021.1 coordinate 11,372, forward strand.
CGTAGGGGAACCCCGCGTTGTCCATCAGGTAGGTGCTGCCGGCTTGCGGCATCTCCTGGCGGAGTTGCTGCACGATGCCTACGCCGCCCACGCCGGAATCGAAGACGAGCAGGCGCATGGCCTACACAGACGCGAAAGGTGATGGTCGGGCAAGGCAGGAAAGCGTCTTATTTTTCGAGAAAAAGAAGCAAAAAGCCTTTGCTAGGGCTGTCGCGGACGGCTGAAACGACACGTTTCACCACGGCGCACCGACGGGGACAAAAGTTTTTGGTTCTTTTTTCCAAAAAAGAACCGCTTCCTTCCTTTGCCAGCAGCCCGCCTATATCCTGCCCCCATGCAAGACGACACGCCGCCCGACCGCCTCGCCCTCAACCCCAAAAGCCCGCACCACGATGCAGCCCTGCTCGAACGCGGCGTCGGCATACGCTTCAAGGGGGAGGAGAAGACCAACGTCGACGAGTACTGCATCAGCGAGGGCTGGATACGCGTGGCCGGCGGCAAGACGCTGGACCGCCACGGCGCGCCGCTCACGATTAAGCTGAACGGCCCGGTCGAGCCCTACTTCCGCGACACGGCGGAGGCGGCGAAGGACTGACCTCTATAGCAGCTCAATCGCCCGAGGCGCCGTCCGCCTCGTCATTTCCTGACGCGCCGCTGCCGGCCTCCTCGCCGCAGGATGCGTCCTACGTGCGCGTCGTCGACCTGGAGACCACCGGCAACAGCTTCACCGATGGCGGCGTGGTCGAGGTGGGATGGCAGGACGTGGCGCTGGGGCCGGACGGCGCCTGGTCGCTGCGCGGCGGCCCCGGCACGCAGCTGGTGCAACCGGGCAACCCGATCTCCGCCGTCACCTCGGCCATCCACCACATCATCGATGAGGATGTGGCCGACGCGCCGCCCTGGCAGCTCGTGGCGCCGCCGGTGCTGCAGCCCGGCGGCTGCGCAGCGCTGGCCGCCCACCGAGCCAGCTTCGAGCAGCGCTGGTGCACGCCGGCGCTGAGCGGCAACGCGCGCTGGGTCTGCACCTACAAATGCGAGCTGCGGCTGTTCCCCGATTCGCCCACCCACTCCAACCAGGGGCTGCGCTACCACCGCCGGCCGGCCGGGCTGGACCGCGCCCTGGGCCTGCCGGCTCACCGCGCAGGACCGGACGCCTACGTCACCGCGCACCACCTGCGCGACATGTTGAACCTGGCCGGCCTGGCACAATTGCTCGCCTGGTCCGCCGAACCGGCGCTGCTGGTGCGCGTGCCGTTCGGACCCAGCCGCGGGCGCGCCTGGCGAGACCTGGACGACGAGGCGCTGGCCCGGATCATCGGCGGCGAGAGCGGCGGCAACCAGGATGTGGCGTTCACCGCGCGCATCGAGCGTGCACGGCGCGTGGGTGCCGCGCCGGAGGAGACCAAGCAGACGGTTCTTCTTTGACGGAGAGGGCCAGGTTTTGTCCTGAGCCGACTGTTCGGTCGGGTGAAAGCGAAGGCCTTCTTTTTTGAAAAAAAGAAGCAAAAAGCTTTTGCTACGGCTGTCGCGGACGGCTGAACCGACGCGTTCCACACGGCGCACCCGACGGAGACAAAAGTTTTTTGGTTCTTTTTTAAGAAACCGCTTGCCTTGCTTGCAAAAGTGTCAGGGCCAGGGCGTTGCCGGCCGGCCCATGATGTGGTCGTCGAAGGTAGAAGCCCCCACGGTAAACCTGCGCGTGCCGATCACGCGGAAGCCTTGGCGTTCGTAGAAGCCCACGGCGCGAGTGTTCGCCTTCATCACCCCCAACACCAGGCGGGGCGCGCCGCGTGCAGCGGCCTCGACGATGGCCAGGCGCATGAGCGTGTGGCCAAGGGCGGCGCCGTGAAAGCTGGAGAGCACGTAGATGCGCTGCACCTCGAGGTCGGCGGGCGAAGCAGCAGTCAATTCGGTCGGCATCAGCACCAGGTAGCCGACCGGAGCGCCAGTTGCTGATTCGGCCAGCCAGGTGGTGACGGCGGGGTCGGCCAGCCAGGCCTCGTAGGTGGCGATGCTGTGGCGGTTGACGCAGTGGGCGAGGATGTCCGCGCCCGGGATCTTTTCAGCGTAGCTCTCCAGCATGGTCGCGCTTCCGAGCAGGGAGAGGGCGGGTGCGTCGCCCGGGACGGCCTTGCGGATCATGGCGGTCATGCGGTCACTTCAGGCGGCCGGTTGGCTTAAGGATACAGCTTCCGTGTCGACCACGCGTCGCCGTCGCGCTGGTAGATCGTCCGGTCGTGCAGCCGGTAGGGCATGTCCTGCCAGAACTCGAACAGCTCCGGCCGAACCCGGTAGCCCGACCAATGCGGCGGCCGCGGTATGTCGTCCCCCGGGTAGCGCCGCTCCAGCTCCGCAACCCGCGCCTCGAGCTCGGCGCGCGCCGCCAGCGGCCGCGACTGGTCCGACGCCCAGGCGCCCAGGCGCGAGACTCGCGCACGGCTGGCATAGTAGGCGTCCGCCTCCGCGCTGCCCACCGGTTCGGCTCGGCCCTCGATGCGGACCTGCCGAGTCAGCGTCTTCCAGTGGAACAGCAGCGCCACGAACGGATTGCCCGCCAACTCGCCGCCCTTGCGGCTGAGCGTGTTGGTGTAGAACACGAAGCCGTCGCGGTCGGCGCCTTTCAGCAGCACCATGCGCGCGCTGGGGCGGCCCTCCGGCGTGGCGGTGGCCAGGGTCATCGCGTTGGGGTCGTTCACCTCGCGCGTCGCCGCTTCCGCGAGCCAGGCGTCGAACTGGGCGAACGGGTCGGTTTGTAGGTCATCCTGCATGGCGCCATCCTAGCAGGCACCGCCGGCGCAGGCATCCCGCGCGCGCGCGCAGCAGGCACACGCGACACCCGGAAAGGAAGCAAGGCCTTCTTTTCTGAAGAAAAGAAGCAAAAGACTTTTGTCCCTGCTGTCGCGATGGTTCTGCAGCGCGCGCCCAAGGGAACAAAAGTTTTTTGGTTCTTTTTTTCAAAAAAGA
>CAXUIR010000022.1:0-5409 GCA_964251005.1 uncultured Acetobacteraceae bacterium
TCTTTTCTGAAGAAAAGAAGCAAAAGACTTTTGGTCCTGCTGTCGCGATGGTTCTACAGCGCGCGCTCAAGGGAGCAAAAGTTTTTTGGTTCTTTTTTTCAAAAAAGAACCGCTTGCTTACGCGTCACAGATCAAGATGTGAGACCGCTGGCATGAGACGCTACGCATTTTACCAACGGGCCTGGAGGTTGACCGTTGCGAAGCGAGCAAGGCCTTCTTTCTTTAAAAAAAGAAGCAAAAAGCTTTTGTCTCCGCTGTCGCGGACTTTGCCGGGGAGCGCGCAACAGCGGAGTCAAAAGTTTTTTGGTCCTTTTTTTCAAAAAAGGACTGCTTGCTTTCTGTGAGTGAGCATCAAGGCCGACTGCTATCAAAGGGCGAAGTTGGCGTCCGGCGGCGTTGGCCGTCGGTTGTGGCCGCTTGCCTGACCTAAAGCGGTTTGGAATTGAAGAGTTCATCGCCGAAGCTGAAACGATGCGAACAGTAACCTCTTGCTTGCGCGAACCGGTGCTGGACCATCCTTAAGTTTAGGCTTTCCGCGCCCCGACAACGGTCAGAGCCGATGATCGCATGCCCTTGCGGGTAACCGGGCACTCCAATTCCGGCATGTTTGGTGGCCGGAGACTAGCGCCGGCCACCATGAGAGTCAGGTGGACTCGGCCGTTACCACCATTGTCGCCAGGCTGATGTGGGGCCAGCTCAGCTGGTTGAAGTTCAACAAAATCCTTTGAATGTATTGTAGCTGGAAGAACGTAGCGCCATCGGCGCGCTTTACTTCTTCGACCCAGAACGTTGCAGTCATCTGAGCAGCATTTGCGTTTGGTCCTCCAGCCGAACCGACAAGAAATCCGATGTTGTCGGTTCCGCCACCCTCGTGAGGTCTACCGGGGATCGAGTCTTGGGTGGAAGATGCCGGCAGGTTCACGTTCGTCGAGATTACGAAGACCTTCGTTCGGAGAATATTCTGACCGTCCGTGACATCGGACAGGATTTTGGTTGGGTCCTGGAAATGAGCGTCGGTGAGGCCGACGACCTCGGAGATCGGAGTGCGGGCCGGGAGGTTTGTCGCCAATGGCTCTTGCCACTCAGGGAACTGCACGATGCCTGTCACGCCGTCGTCGGGACTGCCGGCTTTGAACGGCTTTATGCTCGACGGGGTGAAGCGCGGCTTTCCGTCGGGCGAGTCGAGGCTTATTCCTTGGGCGTTGATCGTAACTCCGTGTGGGATCGATCCCAAGCGCGAAACCGTAGGTCCTTCCGCGGGGTTCGCTGTGGAAGGCACGTTGATCCAAACGCCAGGTTCGAAATGCAGTGGCTTCCTCGGCACTCTCGTGACGTCTGACACTTCCTGCTGATACCCAAGGCCACCGAGTGCGATGTCGTCCTGCAGCAGGCCACGGTTGGCGATGCCTTGGGTTCCGGTGATGTTTGTGAAGGAGAGAGTGTCTCTCGTTACGTCGAGTTCGAGGAAGAAGTCCTTTGGATTGTCGCCCGCTTTGTTGTGCGGACGCCAGATCAGGTTGAAACCCGGGCCAGACCAGGTGCGCGTGTGATTGTCGCCGATGAATGACCGAAGAGGCCCCAACAAGTCGACCTTGTTGAGTGCGAGCCGGTTCATGTTGTATTGATCGGTAATCTGATCAAAGCGGAAGCTCGTTTCTATCGGCATGTGTGTAGGTTCCTTTGCGAATTCCTGGTTGAACGATGGAGGGCCGATGCGTTTCAATACTTTGATGTACGTACAGCAGATTGCTTTGGGAGAGACGACAGGCTGTCTGCCGCACTAGGCTGCGGTTTTCATTCCCGTTGGCGTCTGTATCTCGGTCTCGCCAATGCCCGGGGGAACCAGCCAGCCGAGTGCAAACGTCACAATAGCGGTTATCAGAACTGTTATTGCACCTTGGACGGCCTGAGGCGTTACGTGATCGGGAGGCAAGCCGACGTTCATGTAGTAGTTCACTATCGTGCCGAGGGCAGAACCGACAACGGAACCGCCAGTCGCTGCCAGGGTCTTGTTGGTTGGCATGTTAGTTGGTGCAGGCATGCTCTTACGACCCTCTTGTATGACCCCAGCTGTGATCGTGCGATTGATAAACTTTCGAGCCGCTCAACTCACTGCCTCGTCTGGTTGGCCGAGAGAAAACGTTTTTACCGAGCAATGCACGGCGACCAAGCGAAAGGCGGCTGACTTACTTGAGTTGTCACGAAATTGCGTAATCTGCAGTCACACAGCAGTATGTTCAGCAACATTGCGTCAACATAACTTGGTCGATGTAAACGCCTTTGAAACCACGCGTCAATGGCATAGTTTCGTGTGTAATGCTTGGTCCGGCGAAGTCGGGCTTGGTGCAGACTTGAGTATGAAATCGTCAACCGGGTTTAGCTAAGCCACGCCACTACATGAAATACTATAGTAATGTCTGTTGTGAGACGAACGCTTGCGCGAGGTGCCGTTCGCCGTGATCATCGACAAACGTCAGCTTCAACGGCTTGTGGTCGCAAGGTTCGATACCTGGTTTAACCCAGTTCCGGCTGCTTGGCCATTTGCGCCGCCCTGAAACAACCCCGCGCGATCCGGGCATTTTTAATCTTGTTATCGAGAAACCTGCGCAGTGGACCTCACCCGGGACAAAAGTTTTGGGTTTTCTTTTTCAAACATAACCGTTTGGCACGCCTTCGTTTTAAGGGGCGAGTAGGGGCGTTTCGGTCGTGAGGGCGATCCGCCACTGCCCGCCTTGCCTGACGAAAACGTCGGTGTTGACTGTGTCGTCAACGACCTTGTGTCCGACACAGGTCATGTCGTGATGGACTTTGTAGACCAACACGGCCGAGTCGAGAGATGATCTGCGTAGTGCGAAGTCGCGAAGCGTGAAAGCGACGAGCTTGCAACGAGCGAGCGCTGCAAGCGTCTCAGCTTTCGATCTCACACCGCGTGGGCCAGCGAAGAGAAAGTCGTCCAAAAAGAACTTCGCCAAGTCCGCAACGTCGGCTTGTTGCCATTCTACCATAAACAGGTTTGCCGCTCTTTCGAGCTCAGGTAACAGCTTTTCATCGCTACCTGCAGTGCTGCCGCTAGCTTGCGAGAGCGTTGGCATCATCAGAAGTAATGCTAGTATGTGTTGCATCCATCGATGCGTCGTCATGTTGCTCCTTCGTCAGTCCAATGGACCTATCTGCGTCATCTTGGAACTTGAATTGCTGCTCAGCTTCTCTCACACAGCGATTCCCAGTGTTGACCAGTCATAGGCAAGGCAAGCGGTTTTTTTTCAAAAAGAACCGAAAGACTTTTGTTCCCTTGGGTGCGCGCTCAAGGACGCTCCGCGACAGCAGGGATAAAAGTTTTTTGCTGCTTTTTTTCAAAAAAGCAGGCCTTACTTTTTGTCAAGCATCAGCAGTCAAACCTCTGGATCGCCGGTGTTAATGTCCATGTGAAAGCCGCCGTGGGAGCCATCTGTTGCGGTTCGGTCATGCGACAGCGTGCTGCTTGCGCCGCACGCGAAAAGCGCGCTTCGCACGACGCTCGAGTGCTCATGGCCACAACAGGATCGCCTCAGTGGCTCGGATCATTTGCGCCGCCGAGGCGATCCGCTTCGGGGCTCGAAGACCGAAGCTGCTGTGCATCAGGCCAAGTTTAGAAACGGACACCTAGGCTGAGATCGCCTCAGAAATTGCATCCGCCAGCATCTTGGGTGCTGTCTGATTGGCTATGTGCTGTTGACCAGGAAGTATGCGGACCTGGCCATGTGGCAACGAGGCGGCCGCTGTCCGCACACCGGTGGCCATCTCTTTCGAGCTCGCGCCCCCCAGCAAGAAGACCGTCGGCGTCTCGACTTTCGAGCGGGCGGCGTTGAACACGTATTTATAGACCTCGGTCGACTCCCGGCAGACAGTAGGGGCGAGTTTGATGCGTTGCGGCCAGGAAGGATCAGCCTGGAAGGCAGCGATCGCCAGTGGCGGCACTTGAACGTAGTCCTTGAGGAACGTCACCATTGCGAGGCCGTTATCCCCGGCGGCGACCGCCGCGCAGACGGACGTAGGCGCAACCCGCGGCATCCCGCCCGGGCAGACGATCGGCGGTTCGTACAGCACAGCGCGTTCGATTCGGCTGGTGCGGGACAGCGCTTCGAAGGTCAGCAGGGCGCCGTACGAATGGCCGAAGACGTAGACCGGGCTTGGGAGCGTGCCCACAACCTCAATGATGTCCTGCACCTCCCGGTCGAACGAGTAGACGGGACCGTCCGTGCTGTCCGCCCGCCCGCGGCGGTTCATTGCATACGTGTGGAAGCGGGGCTGCAGAAGAGGCATGATGCGGCCCCAACTCATGCGTGTGGTTGCAGCGCCATGCACGAGGAGAAGAGTCCGGCCGGCGCCCGCCTCCTGAAGAGCGATCGATGCCCCGTCAGACATCTTGACGCGAAGCAGCTTCGGTTCCGCGGCCTGCGCCAGCCCTGCCTTTGGCCAGATAGACGAAGTGGCCGCACCGGCGGAGATGCCTGCAAGAAAGCGTCGTCGTTGCATGGAGGTAGCCCTTCGTTGCCAGATGTATCGACGCAAAAACTGCGCCGGTTACATGCCTCGATTGGACAGCCGCGACGCGCCACTGTATTCAGTGGCCTCTTTGCAGCCCCGTTGTCTGATTATACCAGCGATCCGAAGTTTTAACACCTGATGCCTAACAAGAAAGCACGGCCTGCTTTTTTGAAAAAAAGCAGCAAAAAACTTTTGGTCCGGCTGTCGCGGAGTTTCCTTCAGCGCGCACCCAAGGGAGCAAAAGTTTTTTGGTTCTTTTTTTCAAAAAAGAACCGCTTGCCTTGCCTTTCTGCTTAGGCCTACGCCCCCTCCATGCTCTCAGCTTTCCGCAGGTTCGCCGGCACCTGGCCGGCCCGCATCTTCTTCCTGATCCTGGTCGCCTCCTTCGCGTCCTGGGGCGTGGCCGACGTGGTGCGCAACATCGGCCAGGGCAGCAGCGCGGTCGCCACCGTGCAGGGCCACGACATCACCCCGCAGCAATTCATGGCCGAGTACAAATCCGGCCTGCAGCGCTACGCCGAGCAGCTGGGCGAGGCTGGCCAGGTGCCAGAGACCCTGCGCCTGCAGGTGGCCCGCCAGACGCTGGACCGGCTGATCACCCAGCAGGCGCTGTCCACCCAGGTGGCGCGCATGGGCCTGGCCGTGCCGGACAGCCAGCTGCGCGACCAGGTGTTCGGCATGAAGGAGTTCCAGGGCGTCGACGGCAAGTATTCCCGCCAGACGATGGCCCAGGTGCTCGCCGCCAACTCGATGAGCGAGGCGCACTTCCTCGACCTGGTGCGTGGCGACATCGCGCAGAACCAGCTGCTGCAGACGGTGGCCGCCTCCGCCGCACCCTCCAAGCTGCTGACCGACCTGGTCTACCGCTACCTCTACGAGCGC
>CAXUIR010000022.1:5419-7649 GCA_964251005.1 uncultured Acetobacteraceae bacterium
CGGCGGGTCAGCGGGCTGCGTCGGGAGGAGGTCGCCCAGCTCGCCGGCGTGTCGATGGACTACCTGACCCGTCTCGAGCAGGGGCGGGCCGTCAACCCGTCCGCGTCGGTGCTGGGCTCCCTCGGCCGAGCGCTGCGCCTGACCGACCTCGCGCGTGACCCCCTCTTCCCGCTCGCCGGCCAGCCGCTGCCCGCGCCGCCGCCCGAGGCGGTGCTGCGCCGCTATTACGACTACCACCCGGACGACTACACCGCGCCGGAGTACCGGCATCTGAAGGTGGCCATCCTCTCGCCCGACAGCATCGGCCGCAGCCTGACCGTGTCGGACGCCGACCTGCACGCCTGGTTCGACGCCCACAAGGCGCAGTACGTGGCGCCGGAGAAGCGCTCGCTGGAGGTGGTCACCGCCGCCTCGGCCGACGCCGCCGCCAAGCTCGCGGCGCAGTGGCAGGCGGGGGCGAGCTGGGACGCGATCCAGGCGGCTGCCAAGGCAGCCGGCGCGTCCGCCACGCCGCTGGAAAACGCCACCATCCAGGAAGTGCCATCGCCGGAACTGGCGCGCGCCGCCTTCGCCGCGGCCGAGGGCGCGGTGGTGGGCCCGATCACCGAGCCGCTGGGCAGCTACGTGCTGCGCATCACCGCGGTGACGCCGGCGAAGAACCCGAGCTTCGACAGCCTGCGCGACGAAGTGCGCGGCAAGGTGGCCGGCGAGCGCGCGCTGGATGTGATAGACGCGCGTGCGCAGAAGCTGCAGGACGCCTTTGCCGGGGGTGCGAAGATCGACGAGGTGCCCGGCGAGCTGGGGGCCACCGGCGCCGAGGGCACGCTCGACGCGCAGGGCAACACGCAGGACGGCAACCCGGCGCCGATCCCCGCGCCAGCCGGCGCCCGCCAGCAGATCATCGACGCGGCGTTCAAGACCAACCCGGGCGATGCGATCCAGCCGACCGAAGGGCCGGACCACGTCTGGTACGCCGTCGCGGTGGACAAGGTGGTCAAGCCGCAGCGCAAGCCCTTCGCCGAGGTGCGCGACCAGCTGCAGTCGGACTGGCAGCGCGACCAGGTGCGCCACAAGCAGGAGACGGAGGCGGCGCGCATCCTCAACCTCACCAAGTCCGGCCAGACGCTGGCCCAGGCGGCCTGGGGCAGCGGGCTACAGGTGACGCGCACGCCGCCGCTGTCCCGCGACAAGCCGCAGGCCGGGCTGTCCGCCCAGCTGGTGCAGACCCTGTTCACGCTGAAGCCGAACGAGGCGACGATGGCCGATAGCGGCAGCGGCTTCGTGGTGCTGCAGCTGGCCGTGGTGATCCCGCCGGACCCCAACGCGGACAGGATGGGCATGACGCAGACGACGCTGGGCCTGACCCAGGCGCTGCACGACGACTACCTACAGATATACGCGTCGGCGTTGCGGGACGAGGCACACCCGGTGGTGCGGGGTCAGGTGGTGCAAAACCTGATTACGCAGCCGGGCGAGTGAAGGGAAGGCAAGCGCTTCTTTTTCGAGAAAAAGAAGCAAAAAGCTTTTACTTCGGCTGTCGCGGACGGCTGAAACGACACGCCGCCTCACGGCGCACCCCAGGAGAACAAAAGTTTTTTGGTTCTTTTTTTCAAAAAAGAACCGCTTGCCTTGCCTCCTGACGGTGCCACGACCGCGCGGGTCGCCTACTGGCGCGGCGTGTCCGACCTGGAGACGCCGGTCGCCGCCTTTCTGAAGCTGGCGCACGGCCAGCCCAACACCTTCCTGCTGGAGAGCATCGAGGGTGGCTCGGCGCGCGGCCGCTACTCCGTCATCGGCATGGCGCCGGACCTAATCTGGCGCTGCCGCGACGGCGCCGCCGAGATCAACCGCCACGCCCGCGCGGCGCCACACGCGTTCGAAGCGGACCCGCGCCCGGCGCTGGACAGCCTGCGTGCGCTGCTGGCCGAGACGCGGCTGGAGCTCCCCCCCGGCATGCCGCCGATGATCGGCGGATTGGTCGGCTACCTGGGCTACGACATGGTGCGGCTGATGGAGCAGCTGCCTGGCGGGACGGAGGACGCGCTCGGCTTGCCAGAGGCGATCCTGCTGCGCCCGACCCTGTTCGCAGTGTTCGACAACGTGCGCGACGAGCTGACCCTGGCCGCACCCATCTACCCCGCCGCCGGAGTGGACCCCGCCGCCGCCTGGGACGACGCCCCGGCCCCGCGGGCGCCGGGCCCCGCGGGGCGGGGGGGCCCGCGGGCCCCCC
>CAXUIR010000022.1:7659-13968 GCA_964251005.1 uncultured Acetobacteraceae bacterium
GCGCAGGCCCGCGCGTCGCTGGCGAGCCCGCTGCCGCACGCCGCCCCGCCGGTCAGCCTGAAGCCGCAGCCCGAGCCGGTCTCCAACTTCACCCGCGAGGCGTTCATCGGCGTGGTCGAGCGGATGAAGGAGTACATCGCCGCCGGCGACGCCTTCCAGATCGTGCCCAGCCAGCGATTTACCGCGCCGTTCGCGCTGCCGCCGTTCGCGCTGTACCGCGCGCTGCGGCGGATCAACCCGGCGCCGTTCCTGTTCTTCCTCGATTTCGGCGGCTTCTGCGTGGTGGGCAGCAGCCCGGAGATCCTGGTGCGGCTGCGCGGCGGCCGTGTCACCCTGCGGCCGCTTGCCGGCACCCGGCCGCGTGGCGAGACCGCCGAGGACGATGCCCGGCTGGAGGCTGAGCTTCTGGCCGACCCGAAGGAGCGCGCCGAGCACCTGATGCTGCTCGACCTCGGCCGCAACGATGTGGGCCGGGTGGCAGAGCCGGGCAGCGTGCGCGTGGTGGACAGCTTCGCCATCGAGCGGTTCAGCCACGTGATGCACATCAGCTCGACCGTGGAGGGCCGCGCGCGCCCGGGCCTCTCGGCGATCGACGCGCTGGTGGCGGGCTTCCCGGCCGGCACGCTGACCGGGGCGCCGAAGATACGCGCGATGCAGATCATCGACGAGATGGAGCCGCAGCGGCGCGGCATCTACGCCGGCTGCATCGGCTACTTCGCGCCGGACGGCACGATGGACACCTGCATCGGGCTGCGCACGGCGGTGGTCAAAGACGGGCAGATGCACGTGCAGGCGGGCTGCGGCGTGGTGGCCGACAGCGTGCCGGAGGCGGAGTACGAGGAGACTAGGCAGAAGAGCCGGGCGTTGTTTCGCGCGGCGGAGGAGGCGGTGAGGTTTGCTGCAGGAGGTAAGTAAGCAAGCGGTTCTTTTTTGAAAAAAAGAACCAAAAAACTTTTGGTCCGGCTGTCGCGGCGCGTCCTGCAGCGAGTACCCAAGGAGCAAAAGTTTTTCGGTTCTTTTTTTCAAAAAAGAACTGCTTGCTTGCTTGCTAGGCGTCCGACGCGCGGACTTCCCTAAGCAGTCGCAAGGGCCACTTGCTGACGCGAGCACGCCGGGCCCACACTCGCCCGCCCAGACGGAGACCGCCCCCATGCGCCGACCACCCCCCCTCGCCCTGGCTGCCGCCCTGAGCATCCCCGCGGCAGCCGGCGCCCGCGGCGCGCCGGACGGGTTCGCCGACCTGGCCGCCCAGCTGCTGCCGGCCGTGGTCAACATCAGCTCCACCCAGAACGTGCAGACCGCCAGCAGCGACAAGGGGCCGGAAATGCCGGTGTTCCCGCCGGGCTCGCCGTTCGAGCAGTTCTTCAAGGACTTCATGAACCGTCACGGCCACGGCGGCGGCGGCGGCGGCGGGGGCGGCGGCGACCAGGGCAACGCCCAAGGCGACGCCGGCACCGACCAGGACCAGGGCAGCGCGCCGCAGGGCAAGCCGCGCCGCATGCAGTCGCTGGGCTCGGGCTTCATCGTCGACCCGTCCGGCATCATCGTGACCAACAACCACGTCATCGACGGCGCCGACGAGATCACCGTCACCCTGCAGGACAACACCTCGTTGAAGGCGACGCTGATCGGCAAGGACGACCGGGTGGACCTCGCCGTGCTGCAGGTGCACGCCGACCACAAGCTGCCGGCAGTGCATTTCGGCGACAGCAACAACAGCCGGGTGGGCGACTGGGTGCTGGCGATCGGCAACCCGTTCGGCCTGGGCGGCACGGTGACCGCCGGCATCGTCAGCGCGCGCGGGCGGGACATCCAGCAGGGGCCCTACGACGACTTCATCCAGACCGACGCATCCATCAACAAGGGCAACTCCGGCGGCCCGCTGTTCAACATGACCGGCGACGTGGTGGGCATCAACACCGCCATCTTCTCCGAATCAGGCGGCTCGGTCGGCATCGGCTTCTCCATCCCGTCGGACGAGGCGCGCAACGTGGTGGACCAGATCCGCCAGTTCGGCCGTCCGCGGCGCGGCTGGCTGGGCGTGCGCATCCAGCAGGTAACGCCCGACATCGCCGAGAGCCTGGGCCTGCACCAGGCCAAGGGCGGGCCGCAGGGCGCCCTGGTGGCCGGCGTGAACCACGACGGCCCGGCCGACCACGCTCACATCCAGAACGGCGACGTAATCCTCAGCTTCAACGGTCAGAAGCTGCACGAAATGCGCACCCTGCCGCTGGTGGTGTCCGAGACGCCGATCGACAGCCGGGTTCCGGTGGAGGTCTGGCGCGGCGGCAAGCAGCTGACGGTGCAGGTGGTGGTTGCCGAGATGCCGGAGGACCAGAAGCAGACGTCCAAGGCATCGGGCGACACGCCGCACAAGGCGCCGGCCAACTCGTCGGTCGATTTCTCCGGTTTCGGCATGAAGCTTTCGCCGCTGACCGATGCCACGCGGCAGAAGTTCAAGATCGACGCGCAGCAGAAGGGCATCGTCATCACCGACGTCGCCAACGATGGCACCGCGGCCGACCACGGGCTGAAGCCGGGCGACGTGGTGGTGGAGGTGGCGCAGAGCCCGGTCTCCACGCCGGCGGACATGCAGAAGAAGGTCGAGGAGGCGCGCAGCAACAGCCGCAAGTCGGTGCTGTTGCTGGTGCAGAGCTCGGATGGGCTGCGGTGGGTGCCGTTGCCGGTTTCGGCTACGAGGAAGTAGGCAAGCAAGCGGTTCTTTTTTGAAAAAAAGAACTAAAAAACTTTTGTCTCCGCTGTCGCGCGCTCACCGGAGAGAACCGCGACAGCGGAGACAAAAGTTTTTTGCTGCTTTTTTAAAAAAAGCAGGCCTTGCTTGCTTGCGGACTTCAGCCGCAACGCGTCCTGGTATCAGTAGGTAATCCGCCCTGGACTGGCCGTCGCCGATTGCAGCATTTCTGCCAACGCCGCGTTGATGCTGGTGGAGTCCGCCGCCTGGTAGAACTGCGTCGGCGTGGAAGCGCAGGCCTGCAGGGCTGCGATGATCGGGTTGGTGGTTGCCGGCGGCACCGTCGGCTCCACGCTGCCGCGCGGTCCGTTGTTGAGGTAGAACTCGTTCGGCAACGGATAGTAGGGTGTGTACAGCACGTAGATGTTGAAGCCCTTGTTCTTCAACTGCGAGCAATAGGGTTCCGGGTTCAGCGCCGTCATCGGGCCGATCGTGCGGTTGATTGGCGAGTAGTCTTCCAGCCCGTCGGTGATGATGAAGATGTTCTTGCGCCGGCTGATGGTGGTGCCGCCGGCGTTTGGCGAGCTGCCGTCACCGGCCTGCGTCACGTTGCCGGCCACGGTCTGAATTGCGTCGATGAAGTTCGTGTTGGGCGAGTCCGAGACCACCGGCGAGGCGAGGTTCGACACGTCGGTGAGCGCCTGGGCGAAGTTGTTGTCCGCTTCGGCGCCCGTGTAGAGGGAGGGGTGGACCGGCGCGAGCACCGAGTTGAAGGCGTAGACGCCCACCGTGTAGAGGGTCGCTGCGTTCGGTTTGGCTGCGATGGCGGTGATCACGTTTGACATCGCCGACTGGATCACGTCGAAACGCAGCACCGGCGGCGAGCTCGCCTTGCGCGCCAGCGTGTAGTAGTCGTTGATGCCGTCGCCGGTGTGGCAGGCAAAGGCGCAGGGCGCCTGCGGTATGTTGGCGATCGTCCTGGTGGACGGATCGATCCGCTTGTTGATATCCGGTATGCCGGTGCCGGTCGGGCAGAAGCCATAGGCGTTGACGCTGGCGTAGCTCTTCGGCGACGGGCACTGCGCCGCGCCACCGCTGAAATTCGTGTCGCAGGCGCCCTGGGTGGTGCTGGTGGGCACCGTCTGCAGCGTGCCGTTCGAATTGGTGCCGTAGCCGATGCCGCTTGGATAGATCCAGCTATACGTGCCGGTCAGCTGCTGGCCGGCGGCGATTGCGGTCACCGTCGGTGAGCATATCGTCAGGTTCTCCATCTTGATGATGTCGGCGGGCGAGGCGCCGATCAGCATGGACGAGGAGTTGTCCACCAGCATCATGACTTCGACGTAGGAGCTGGCCGAGATGGTCGCACTCGAGGTGCCGCCGATGGGCCATTGCTGGGTCACTTTCAGGATGGATCCGACGTGGGTCGCCACGTAGCCGGAGTAGCTGACCGTGTCGGTGAAGGTGCTGGTGTTGGCGTTGTAGCTCACCGGGTTCACGGTGATGTTGAGAGCGCTCTTCAGGTTAGGAACGTTGCCGGCCTGGGAGGCGAACCATTGCTGGCCCGCCTGCTGTCCGGCGACGGTGGCCGCCGACGCGGAGGACCCGTTCTCGAACGCCTGGTAGGCTACCCGCACGGCGTGCAGCGCCGCGGTGTTGGCAGCCGTGTCGAGCACCGACTGGGTCTGCAGGTAGAAGCTATAGTCCATCGCCAGGCCGCACACCATGACCAGCGGTATCGCCATGCCGGCGAACATCACCGTCACCGAACCGCGTCGTGTGGCCGCAAACGAGAGTCCGTCTTGTGCATTCTTACGCATGTCAGCCCCCTTTAGTCCCTGGCTAGCTGGTTGGATTACCGCTGCAATTGCCGGTGGCGTTGCTGCCGCCGACATAGGCGGTGGTGCCGCTCCGCAGTGGCGAGAAAACGGTACGTTGCAGCACGATCGTGCCGCCGGTGATGAAGTGGTAGATCGGCGTGTAGGTGTAGCTCACGTCGGCGACCATGATGGGGTCGGGCGAGGTGACGTTGTCCGTGCGCAGCGTGTTCAGTGCCGTCTGGCCGGTCTTGTAGGCGTCCGTCGGCCCGATCTGGGTGATCGTGGCGGTGCAGGAGCGGGTGGCGTTGCCGGCCGAGAACGACGAGGTGTTGCCGGGCGTGTTGCCCGCGAGCTTCACCGAGTCGGCGTAGGCCAGGCTGAAGCCCACGACAGGGATGTAGCAGTTCTGGCTCGACGAGGGCGTGCACGAGCCGGTCACTGCCTGGAAGGAGATCGAAGACAACGACGCGGTGCGCGCGCCCTGCTCTATCCCGAGCCTGACCCACGGCATTTCTGCGTACACGAGAGACAACGCCTGCTGCGCCTGGCTGTAGGTTATCTGCACCGTCCCGTCGGCATTGGCGACGGCGATGTTGGTTGCGGTGATGGCGATGGTGTTGGCGGCGTCGTTGACCTCGCTCCACAGGATCAGCACGCGCGCCACGTCGTATGTGCCGGAGAGCAGGACGAACATGACCGGCGCGATCAGCGCGAATTCGAGCGTGGCGATGGCGCGGCGCGCGCTCCGCAGGCCCTTGGGCGCGCTCGGGGCGGCCCGAACGGTTCGCAACCTTGTTGAGTGAGACACGCACGCGCGGAAACGCGCTGGCAGGTTGGCGCGGCGGGCATCTCCGTCCGGCGCTTGACCCGGCTTGGCTGGCTGATGCCCTAGCTTGGGGTGGAGCACGTCGCGGCACCTCCGCTCTGCTGGGGGAAGTTCTCCGCTGCAAACCCCACGGTCGACAACGTTGCGTGCACCACCGGCGCCAGGCCGCTTCCCGACGCAGTCTTTACCGAGAGGATGTTGGGCAGCAGGTAGCCGACAAAGGTCGGGCCGATGTAGATCGCGCTGACTTCGTAGAATTGTTTGGCCGCCGGCGTGCAGTATGCCGCCGATCCCTGGAAGCTTGACAAATTGAGCGTGTTGCCGCTGACCGGCAGCGCGCCGTATGGAAAGACGTTGTAGTAATCGCCGCCTTGCGCCACCGGGGTCACGTTCATGAACACCCTGGTCGCGTCGCATTCCAGTAGTCCGTAGAACTGCGGACACAGGAACGAATTGATGAAGCCCGCGGCGCTGGACGGCGGCGTGGAGGTGTACCCGCCCCGCATCTGGTCGATCGCCCGGTGCAGCGCGCCGTCGAGTAGCTCCTGGGTGAACATGCCGTAGGTGAACTCGCAGACGAACAGCATGAACATCATGAACGGCACGGAGACTAACGCGAACTCCAGCGCCACCCCGCCGTGCCTGTTCGGCGCCCATCTGCCGTGGAGATGGACCCGCTCACCGCAGCGCACGCGTCCGGCGCGCCGGGGCACGCGAAGATCTGTAACAATTTTGTCTACGACAACCACATCTCGCTCATAAACGAGATGATGCCTAGAAGCAACGACTTTGTGACGAAAACGTTGGTTGACAAAACGTAAACAGAATAGGCTGCAGGAAGGCAAGGCAGCAGTTCTTTTTTGAAAAAAAGAACCAAAAAATTTTGCGTCCGTTGGTTGTACCAGGATGAGGCGTTTCGTCTCAGCCGTCCGCGACAGCGCGCGCAAAAGCTTTTTGCTTCTTTTTCTCGA
>CAXUIR010000023.1:0-13719 GCA_964251005.1 uncultured Acetobacteraceae bacterium
GCGCGCGGGCGGGTGCGGCCGCCTGCTGCGTGACAGGCGCCGCGGCAGCACCCGGCACAGCTTCGCGCACCCCGAAGGCGGTGGGTGCGTCGCCGGCCGCCGTGCTTGGCGCGGTCGCATCCGCGGACGCCACCTGGTCGCCGCCGACGGTAGGGTCTGCGGCGGTGAGCGCCATCGCCGGACGCTCGTTGATCTTCACCGTGTAGAGCGCAACCTCGTCGGTGTCGTCGGCTGCAACGGGCGCGGCGGCGGCGTCGGGCAGGTGTTTGTGCAGGTCGGACAGCTGCACGTACTGTCCGGCCGTCATCGGGTGCAGCACCAGGTACTGGTCCGACATCTGCTGCAGCCGGTCAGGGCTGTTCAGCAGCGCCCACTCGGCATGCAGCACGCCGGTGCGGTCGTGCGCCGCCTGCGTCGCCTGGTAGGCCTTGCCGATCTCGGTGTCGAGCGACGCCGTGTGGTGTTTCTCGCCGTACAGGAACAATCCGGCGGCGCAGGCCGCAACCATGCTGAGGAACGTTGTCTGCGGAAAATTCCGCACGTCCTCCTCCGCCTCGTCCGGCACCGCGACAGGCTGCCGGCGCGCGCTCACTGCGCGGGGCACCACTACCGTCCAGCGGCGGTGTCCCTGTCCCGCGCTGGCGCGCGCCATCACGCGCCAAACCGTAGGGCGAGCAGGCCAGCCAAATATCGATCGCTGCTAAAAAATCGAGATGACAGCTGGCGCCTGGACATCTTGCCTGCTCCAAATGCAGGTGCATCCTGGGATGGAACGGTTCCTCACTGCAAGGGTAAATATTAACCTGTTACACCATCGTCTGCGCGAACGACGCGAGGCAGCTTGCCGGGCGATACGAGACGGCTACCGCCGGACCGTGGCGCTCGCGTGACGTTTCTGTTGCAGCGTTCAGCCGGATAACGGCAGGGCGATGCTCTCCAGCGACTTGCCCTCCGCGTCGATGCCGAGCCAGGCCTCCACACCGGCCGCCACCAGCATCAGCACCGCGGCCAGGCCGTAGCCCCACACCACCTGGCCGACTCCGGCCTGGATCAGGTAGCCGAACAGCAACGGTGCGCCCACGCCGCCCACCAGCGTGCCCAGCGCGTAGAACGTGGCGATCGCCAAAGCGCGTGTCTCCAGCGGGAAGATCTCGCTGGCGGTCAGGTAGGCCGAACTGGCCGCAGCACTGGCCACGAAGAAGATTGCCACCCAGCATCCGGTCTGCGTCCAGGCGTTGAGCAGCCCGGCGTGGAACGCCCAGGCGGTGCCCGCCATCAGCACGCCGGAGAGTGCGTAAGTGCCGGCGATCATCCGCCGCCGCCCGACGGTGTCGAACAGGTGGCCCAGCAGCATGGGCCCCATCAGGCTGCCGATCGCCAGCGGCAGCACGTAGATGCCGATGTGCGCGGCCGGAACATTGTACGCTTTCGTAAGCACCAGCCCGTAGGTGAAGAACACCGCGTTGAACAGGAAAGCCTGTGCCGCCATCAGCGTGAACGCCAGCAGGCTGCGCCACTTGTAGTCGCCCAGCATCGCCTCGAAGATCAGCGCGAAGCCGAACGTGCGGCGCGGGTGGATCGTCAGCTTGCCCTCCACCGGCCCGAGCTCGCCGCCGCCGCCGTCCGCTACGCGCTGTTCCACCTCGGCGACGGTGCGCTCGGCCTCCGCGTTGCGGCCATGCGTGACCAGCCAGCGCGGGCTCTCCGGCACCCAACGGCGCAACACCAGCACGCCCAGCCCCAACACACCGCCCACGCCGAAACCCAGCCGCCAGCCGAGCGCCGGCGAGACCACCGCGCCGCCCAGCAGCAGCAGCGATGCGCCTGCCCCCACCGCGGCGCCGGCCCAGTAGCTGCCGTTCCCCATCAGGTCGACACGGCCGCGCAGCCGCGCCGGGATCAGCTCGTCGATGGCCGAGTTGATCGCCGCGTACTCGCCGCCGATCCCCAGGCCCGTCAGCACACGAAAGGCGGCCAGGCTCGCGAAACTCCACGAGCACGCCGAGGCCAGCACACCGGCGACGTAGAGGCCCAGTGTGATGTTGAACACCAGCCGCCGGCCGTAACGGTCCGTCAGCCAGCCGAAGAACAGCGCACCCACCACCGCGCCGGCCACGTAGGCCGACGCCATGGTGCCGATCTGCTGCGCGGTCAGCCCGAGCGCATGCTTGTCCTGCAGCGCGGGCCCGATGGAGCCCACGATGGTCACCTCCAGCCCGTCCAGCACCCAGGTTATACCCAGCGCGGTGACGATCAGCAGGTGGAAACGGCTCCAGGGCAGGCGGTCCATGCGCGCCGGGATGTCGGTCTGTATGGCTTGTCCGGCAGCGCTCACTGGTGTTTCCCTTTAGTGTTGAGCGGGGGTGAAGACGGAAGCGAGGGGAAGAAAGCAAGGCCCTCTTTTTCGAGAAAAAGAAGCAAAAAGCTTTTGCGCGCGCTGTCGCGGACGGCTGAACGACACGCCTCAACCTCGCACACCTCCGAGAGTAAAAGTTTTTTGGATCTTTTTTTCAAAAAAGAACCGCTTGCTTCCTTGTGCCGTTGCGCTCGGGTCGCCAAAACTGCCATCGTCGGCACTCGTTGCGGTAGCGGATGGTGTAGCTTGGGTTCCTTTTGGTCAGGCTCGGTCGGCGCGTTCCTGGCGGCCGACAGCCAGGCGATCACCGGTACGCTGGCGGCCGCACAGATCCGCCACTTCCGCATCAACGAGACCGCCCAATTGCGCGCCTGGGAGGCGAGCATCGCCATGCTGCGCGCTGCCCTGTCATGCCTGCCGGGCGCCGCCGGTTGGCACCTGCTGCTCGAATACCCGATGCTGCGCCTGGGCAGCCGGCCCGACGCGATCCTGCTGACCGACCGCGCGGTGCTGGTGCTCGAGTTCAAAGCGGGCGCCGCCGTCTGCACCTCGGCAGACCGCCGGCAGGTGGACGACTACGCGGTAGATTTGCACGACTTCCACGCCGGCTGCCGCCAGCACCCGGTAGTGCCGATCCTGGTCGCCGAGCATGCGGCTTGCCCGCCGGCCACGCTGCCGCTGATCCTGTTCGGCGCCGCGCCGGTGATCGACGCGAGTGCGGCCACGTTGCCCGCCCTGCTGCGCGCGCTGGCCGATATTCCGCCTGCTGCGGCGCCGCTCTGCCCGCTTGCGTGGCTGAGCGCACCCTACCGACCGGTGCCCACCATCGTGGAGGCTGCGTGCCTGCTCTACGCCAAGCACGGCGTGGCGGACATCCGCAACGCGCGCTCGGACGCCACCAACCTCCGCGCCACCACCGACGCGATCCTGGCCGAGATCGCCGACGCCCGAGCCGCCGGCACGCGCGTCGTCCTGTTCGTCACCGGCATCCCCGGCGCCGGTAAGACGCTCTGCGGCCTGAACGCGATCTTCGGCGCGGAGGACGCGGCGCGCGGCACCTACCTGACCGGCAACCCCACCCTGGTGCACGTGCTGCGCGAGGCGCTGGCCCGCGACGCGGTGGCGTTCGGCGCGTCCCGCAGCGACGCCGACCGCCGCATGCGTAGCGCCATCCAGCGCCTGCCGGACTTCCGCAACGAGTACGTCTCCAACGCCCTGCACGTGCCGCCTGAGCAGATCGTGGTGATCGACGAGGCGCAGCGCTGCTGGTCCCGCGCGCACGCCGTCGCCAAGACGCGCGACAAACCAGTGCGCCTGACGGACTCCGAACCTGGCCACCTGCTGCAGGCCATGTCCCGCCACGCAGGGTTCGCCGCCGTGGTTTGCCTGGTCGGCGGCGGCCAGGAGATCCACGACGGCGAGGGCGGCCTGGCCGAATGGGGCGAGGCGTTGCGCTCAGCTTCCGCCTCCGGCACCGCCTGGCGGGTGCGTGCCGCGCCGGACATCCTCTCTGCAACCGACCCGCGCCAGCGCTTAGGGCCGCTCCCCGACCTCCGCACCATAGCGTCGCTGCACCTCGACGTGCCGATACGACAGATACGCAGCGCCTCGGCCGCGGCGTGGGTGGACCACGTGCTGGCCGGCGACGCGCAGGCCGCCGCCAGCCTGGCCGCGCTGGACCCTGACCTGCCCTTCCACCTCACCCGCAGCCTGCCCGCGCTGCGTGCCTGGCTGCGCGCCAGCAGCCGCGGCCTGCGCCGCGCGGGCTTGCTCGCCAGCTCCGGCGCCAAGCGGCTGCGTGCCGAGGGCCTGGGCGCCGAGCTGCCGCACATGGACGCCGCCGCCGTGTCCCACTGGTTCCTCGACCGCTTCCCTGACGACGTGCGCTCCTCCGAGGCGCTGGAGGTGCTGGCCACCGAGTTCAGCTGCCAGGGCCTGGAGCTCGACTATGCCGGCCTGTGCTGGGACGCCGACCTGATCCGCGAACCCGGCCGCACCGCTTGGCGCGCCCGCGCCTTTCGCGGCAAATCCTGGCAGACCCCGGCGCGCGCCGAGGCGATCGCCAACCAGGTCAACACCTATCGCGTGCTGCTCACCCGCGCGCGTTACGAAACGGCGATCTTCGTGCCGCAAGGCGACGTAGCCGACCCGACCAGAAGCCCGGTCGTTCTAGACCGTATCGCGGACTTCCTCGGGAACTGCGGCGCACGCGAGCTTGTGCGACCGGCTCAACACCTGCACGAAGAAAACGCAAGGCAAGCAGTCTTTTTCTAGAAAGCAAAGAACCATAGTCGCGTGCGCGCCTGTTTCGGCCGGCTTCGCGACAGCATGACCGGAAGTTTCTGCTGGTTTTCTTCGCCCGCGCGTCAGGATTACGCGACCTGGCGCCCGCGTCGCCCGGGGCCAGCGCTTGGTCCGGCGAAGCTGAAGCCAAGTTCGGCCAATTTCTCGTCAAGCTTGCGCACCGCACGGTCGTCGGGTGCTATCTTGCGTGCCGCGTTGCAGCTCGCGCGCGCTGCCTTGAGGTCGCCGCGCGCGATGTATTGCTCGGCCAACGCGATGCGTGCCGGGATGTTGGTGCTGTCGGCACGCAACACGTGCACCAGCGCCGCCTTTGCACGTTCGTGCTCGCCGGCTGCGTTGGCCAGCCTCACGATCTGCATCAACTGCGCAATTTCACGCTTCAAGCTTGCATCCGCCGCCTCGAGCAAGGCCGAGCATGCGGCGGCAAAGCCGGCTTGCGGATCGGGGGCCAGATGCTGTTGCGGCAAGTTGGCGTAACCGGCGGCAAACAGCGTGTCACGGTATGGAAACCAGCGCTTGCGGACGGCTTCGTTCGTCGCTGCGAAGCGCGCCATGAAGGTCTCCGCTTCCTGCTGCGTCGGCAACCAGCCGTTGCCGCGTGAGGCCACGGTGACTGCTTCGGCGATCTTGTTCCAGACCGCGCCGTTGAACGGTTGGCCGCCCGACCTGGCACGCAGGATCTCGCCTGTCTTGAGCAGGACTGTCTGGCCAAGCTCTGTCATCGACGGGTTGCGCGACCGTTTCTGGTCGCTTTCCGACAGGTTAAGGCTCAGTCGACAGACTTGGAAAAAGTCATCCACCACGTCGAACTTGGCCGAGCCGGTTCTCTCAAACAGCCTTGGCTGCAGTGCAGCCTCGCCGAACACCTCCGCCCAGCGGTCCAGCAAATCGAGGTAGTTGTAATCGTGGTTGAAGCCGATCTTCACGCCGGCCAGGTCGGGCGGGCCGAGGTTGCCCATACGCAACATCTGAGCGTACATGCTGCTGTAATGAGAGTCCTGCCGGCGCAAGTAGATCACCACGGTAATCTTGCTGAAATGCGGAACCAGCATAGCATGCAGCTGCTTGATCTCCGCCGACGTCCTCAGCATCTCGCTGAACTGTTCGGCAGAGATGATCACCCGGTCGATCTCGGGGCCGAGCTGTTTCATCTCAGTGACGAACTCGATACGGTACGCAGCGATGCGCGCGGCGGGCTCCATCCCCTGCCACAGCGGGTTGCCAAGCATCTCGTGAAAGCGCTGGTTGCTGGAGTTGGTGAGCGCTAGCAGCAAGTGCCGCTTAGCGCCGTGCGTGGCGGGCCAGTAAGCCCCCTGCGCCGTCATCTCCGCCCGTTTGGAGTCCAGCACGTACTGGATCGACGTTGACCCGGTTTTGGTGGTTCCGATATGCAGGATCAGCTCGCGCGGCATATGACAGACCTCACCATGTTCATCGTCCCGCAAGCGCGTCGGCTTGCATCCGCTTCTTGTCTATCACACAGTGTTCACTCTGGAACCCGGATGGACGACCGACCCCGACGCGCTGTGGTGAGCCTACCCGCCGGGCGGGCAACGCGGGTGTTTCCTTACTTTCGCCAAGGGGGCAAGGCGCGGCTTCACCGACATAGAGTCGTGCGTCTCCGCCTTCTCCTAGCCGCGACATTTGCCGTCTTCCAAGCTCAGGCAGGCGAGCTTAAGATCAGCACCTGGAACCTGAATTGGCTGACGGCGCGTAGCCGCGCTGAAGCGCACCTGCCGGCGGACGTGCGCGTGCGCGACCCGGAAGATTTCACCCTGCTGGCCGGATACGCGCGCAAGCTCGACGCGGACGTGGTGGGCTTCCAGGAGGTGGACGGACCACAAGCCGCCGCCCTGGTGTTCGACCCGGCCCGCTACACCATCGTCACCATCGACCAGCCCGTGGTGCAGCGCGTGGGCCTGGCGGTGGGGCGCGGCATCGGCATCGAACGTCACCCGGACGACACGGCGCTCGACGTGGAGCCAGGCGCCCGCTTTCCGCTACGCGACGGGCTGGACGTGACGCTCACCCTGCCCGGCGGGCAGCGCCTGCGCGTGCTGGTGGTGCACCTGAAGACCGGCTGTCAGACCGACAGCCTCGACGCAGCACGGCCGGCCTGCAGGCTGCTTGCGCTGCAGGTCCCCGCGCTGGCCGCCTGGGTGCGCGCGCGCGCGCAGGACGGCGGCGCCTACCTGGTCATCGGCGACTTCAACCGGGTGCTCGACGAACCCGAGGCGATGGGCACAGCACTCGCGCAGGCCGCGCCGCTGCTGCGGGTAACACAGGGCCGCGCCAACCCGTGCTGGGAGGGCGAAGCGTTCATAGACCACATCCTGGTTGGCGGGCCTGCGCGCGATTGGGTGGTGCCGGACAGCCTGCGCGTGCAGGTGTTCAGCGGGGGAGAGGACGACAAGCAGAGACTGTCGGATCATTGTCCGGTTTCGGTGCGGTTGGACCCGGGAAGGAAGTAAGCAAGGCCTTCTTTTTCTGAAGAGAAAGAAGCAAAAAGACTTTTGTCCAGCTGTCGCGGACCGTTCCACACGGCGCGCCCAAGGGAACAAAAGTTTTTTGGTTCTTTTTTTCAAAAAAGAACTGCTTGCTTGCTTTCTTTGCATTCCCGCTCACGCCCCCCCATGTGCGCAGCCACGCACAACGCCCAGGGGAGCCCCAATGGCCTACACAGCGATCGCCACCACCACCGCCGGGCGCGACGGCCACGTCGACAGCTCCGACGGCGTGCTGCACCACGACCTCGCCATGCCGAGCTCCCACAAGGCCGACGCCACCAACCCCGAGCAGCTGTTCGCCGCCGGCTACTCCGCCTGCTTCGGCTCGGCAATCATGGCGGTGGCAGGCGCCGGCAAGGTCAAGCCGGACGCCGTGCACGTGACGGCCGAGGTGACGCTGAACGTCAACGGCAGCGACTACAGCCTGGCGATCAAGCTGAAGCCGCGTATCGATGGCGTGGACCGCGCCACCGCGCAGGAGCTCGTCGAGAAGGCCCACCAGGTCTGCCCGTATTCCAAGGCGACGCGGAACAACGTCCCGGTCGAGATCGAGCTGCAGTGAGCGGCACTGCGTCCGCCGGCGCCCCCCCTGCCGGAACGGCTGGGCTTACCTCCCGGACGGCTGGAGTCGCCCCCGCCGGGATAGCTGGAGTCGCCCCCGCCGGGACGGCTCAAGTCGCACCTGCTGGGACGGCTGGATTGGCCCTGGTCACCGGTGCCACCGCCGGCTTCGGCGCTGCCATCGCCCGCCGGCTCGCCGCCGATGGGTGGCGCGTGGTCGCCACTGGGCGGCGCCAGGACCGGCTAGACGAACTCGCGGCCGAGCTGGGCGACGCGGTGCTGCCCTTCGCCCTCGACGTCACCGACACGGCGCGCTTGGCTGCGCTGTCGGAAAGCCTGCCGGACGGCTGGCGGGACGTGGACGTGCTGGTGAACAACGCCGGCCTGGCACTGGGCCTGGCACCCGCCTACGACTCCGATGCTGCCGACTGGGACCGGATGGTCGCCACCAACGTCACCGGCCTGATCCACATGACGCGCGCGCTGCTGCCGGGCATGGTGGCGCGCAACCGCGGCCACGTGGTCAACCTCAGCAGCATCGCCGCCACCTACCCCTACCCGGGCGGCCACGTGTACGGCGCCACCAAGGCGTTCGTCACCCAGTTCACGCTGAACCTGAAGGCGGACCTGGTGGGCAGCAACGTGCGCGTCACCAGCATCGAGCCGGGCTTATGCGGCGGCACCGAGTTCTCCGCCGTCCGCTTCGGCGGCGACCAGGCGCGCGCCGACGCCGTCTATCAGGGCACCACGCCGCTGACCGCGGACGACGTTGCCGAGGCGGTCGGCTGGGTGGTGCGCCTGCCCGCCCACGTGAACATCAACCGGGTGGAGATGATGCCGACCTGCCAGGCGCCCGCACCCCTGGCGGTGAAGCGGAGCGGCGCTTGAAGCCCAAGACGGCCCGCAAGCTGCTCGAACGCTACCGCGTCACCGACGGTGCGGCGTTCCGCCTGGCCGACCACGACCCGGCGGATGGCGGCGGCGGGATCGTCGACCACGACGGGCTGAACGCGCTGCTGGCCGACGGCGTGGCGCGGCTCTCAGAGTTGCAGGAGCGGCTTTACGCAGCCGACACCTGGTCGCTGCTGGTGGTGCTGCAGGCGATGGACGCCGCCGGCAAGGACGGCACCATCAAACACGTGATGACGGGCGTGAACCCGCAGGGCATCGTGGTCACCCCGTTCAAGCAGCCGGGGCCGGAAGACCTGGCACACGGCTTCCTGTGGCGGGTGCACGCCACGCGCCGGCGGCCGGACGTATCGCCGTGTTCAACCGCAGCCACTACGAGGACGTGCTCGTCGCCCGCGTGCACCCGGAGCTGCTGGACCACGCGCATTTGCCGGCCGCCCTGCGCGGCGGCAAGAAGTTCTGGCGCCACCGGCTGGAGGACGTCGCGGCGTTCGAAAGCTACCTGGTCCACCAGGGCACCGCGGTGATCAAGATCTTCCTCCACGTCAGCCGCGAGGAACAGAAGCGGCGCTTCCTCAGCCGCATCGACACGCCGCACAAGAACTGGAAGTTCAGTGCTGCGGACATCAAGGAACGCGATTACTGGGACGAGTACCAAACCGCCTACGAACAGGCGATCGCGGCGACCGCCAAGGCGCACGCTCCCTGGTACGTGGTGCCGGCGGACAACAAGCTGTTCGCGCATCTGGTGGTGGCCGAAGCGATGATCGACGCGCTGAGCGGCATGGAGCTGGAGGAGCCTTCGCCGCCTGAAGACGAGTGCAAGCTTTTGGCTGACGCGAAGGCGCGGTTGGAGGCGGAGTAAGCAAGGGCCGTCTTTTCCGACCAGCGAGGCACTCGCCACGCGTCGGGCTGCTTCCCGGGCAAGCGAAATCGGCGGCAAGAAAGCAAGGCCTTCTTTTTCGAGAAAAAGAAGCAAAAAGCTTTTGTCTCTGCTGTCGCGGACTCTCCAACAGCACCCATCCAAGAGAACAAAAGTTTTTTGGTTCTTTTTTTCAAAAAAGAACTGCTTACTTGCTTTCCCGTCAAGCTTTCCGCCCGCCGTCATGACGTCCAGCCCAAACCACCAGAGAAAACATGCAGGCGATCGAAGCCAGACCCAGCGGCAAGAACGCCGCCGCGGCGACCGCCCTTGCCAGCATCGGCGCCAGGAACACGAACACCAGGCCGGATTTCTGCCAGGGCGCAAGCCCGTGCGTCCGCGCGTAGGACACCATCAGCGCCACGGCCGGGCCGAGCAGCACCATGTCGTAGTCCAGGCAGTACGGCGTGGTCAGCAGCGCGCCGGCGAGCAGTGCTGCTCCTTTCAGCCTGACGTCGCAGTTTGATCGCCAAAGCCGGACGATCAGCGCCAGCACCATCAGCGACGCTAGCGCCTGGATAGCCCAGGCCGCGCCGGTGCCGGCGCCCCACATGCGTGCGGCGGCAAACACGCTCTGCAGCTTCTCCCACCCTGCGGCGCCGCTCTCCAGCACCACGATGCGGGTGAACCCCATGCCGGCGCGGAACGCTAACCATGGTCCGGTGCCGAACGCGGCGATGCTGGCCAGCGTCATTGCCGCAACGGTGGCCGCCGCCGAAGCGATTGCCCGCCAATGCCAGCCGGCCAGCAGGGCGAGGGGCACCGCCAGCCCGAATTGCGGCTTGTAGGCGCACAGGCCGAACAGCATGCCGGCCAGCCACTCGCGGCGTGGCAGGCAGACCACGGCCGCCCCCATCAGCGCTGCGGTCAGGAAGCCGTTCTGTCCATGGCCGAGGTTCACATACACCGCGGGGAAGGCCAGCGCGCAGGCCAGCGGCAGCCGGCCGGGCAGGATGGCGCGGATGGTGGCGGCGTAACAGGCGAGCGTGCCGAGCTGCCAGGCGGCGAGCGCCGTCAGGTATGGCATGAGCGCGGCGGCGGCGGCCACGAACAGGAAGTACGGCGGGTAGTGCCAAAAATCGAGCGGCTGGGTAGGGCCGAACAGCACCTGCTCGGGCACCTCGTGGTGGAGCTGGTCGAACGGCACGGATGGGTGGCCGGCCAGCACGGCGCGGCCGGCCAGCCAGGTCTGGCTGAAATCCGTGCCGACTGGCTTGCCGGACAGGTCGAGCGCGCCGTGTGCGGTGGCCAGCACGAACCCGATGATGGCGACGTAGAAGCCGATCAGCGTCAGGCTGTAGATGCGCAGGCGCGACAGCGTCAGCCAGTCGCCGTCCCGCAGCCAGACGATGGCGGACGCCGTCACCCCCGGACGAAAAGGTGCAGAAGACAGTGCGGGAATCCTGACCTCGATAGATTTTGTTACGTTATCGCAAAATCCTCTACAGCGCGAACCCAAGGAACAAAAGTTTTTTGGTTCTTTTTTTCAAAAAAGAACCGCTTGCCTTGCCTAGCTTTGTGCGCCCGCCCCCCGTCCGCTATGCTTCCCTCCGATGCTTACCCAGCTAGACCGCTACATCCTGCGGCAACTCCTGGCCTCCCTGCTCGCCGTCACCACCGCGCTGGTGGCGCTGATCTGGCTGACCCAGTCGCTGCGGTTCGTCGAGCTCGTGGTCAACCGCGGCCTGACCCTGCGGGTGTTCCTGCAGCTGACCGGCCTGCTGGTGCCCAACTTCGTCGCCGTCATCCTGCCCATCACCACCTTCATGGCGGTGCAGTTCTTCGTCTACCAGCGGCTGTCCGGCGACCGCGAGCTGACGGTCATGCGCTCGGCCGGCCTCTCGCAATGGGCGCTCTCACGTCCGGCGCTGATCGCCGCGGGCCTCGCCATGGCGGCCGGCTTCGCGCTCAACATCTGGGTGGTGCCGGCCAGCAACAGCGCGTTCAAGGAGTTTCAGTTCGAGCTGCGCAACAAGGTGGCCGCCTTCCTGCTGCAGGAGGGCGTGTTCACCGCCATCTCCGACCAGCTGACCGTCTACATCCGCACCCGCGACACCGACGGCACCCTGCACGGCATCATGGTGGAGGACGACCGCCAGTCCGACACCCACGCCACCATCCTGTCGCAAAGCGGCCGCCTGGTGGCCGACGGCGACACGCCGCGCGTGCTGCTAGAGGACGGATCGCGCCAGGTGATCGACGGCAAGACCGGCCGGCTGGACGTGCTGACCTTCGCCGAGGACACCGTGGACCTGGCCAGCGGCAAGGGTGCCGATGCGCAGCGCGCGCGCGACGACAGCGAGATGAGCCTGCACGAGCTGCTGCACCCCAGCCCCGACGCGGTCGCCAGGGGCGACGCCGGCAAGTTCCTGGTGGAAGCCAACCGCCGGCTGACCCAGCCGCTGACCACGGTGGGCTTCAGCCTGATCGCGCTGGTCTCCGTGCTCACCGGCAGCTTCCGCCGCGCCGGCAGCCTGTGGCGGCCGCTGGCCTCGGTGCTGACGCTGGTGGGCCTGGTGGTGCTGGGGCTGACGGCGCAGAGCGTGGCCACGCGGCACCCGGCGCTGGTCGGGCTGATCTGGGTGCAGGCGACGCTGCCGGGCCTCGCCTGTGCGTGGGTGCTGTTCGCGCCGGGGGTGTTGGCGGGAAAGCAGGCGCGGCGGTTGGCGGCGCCGGCGGCTCAGCTGGCGTAAGAAAGCAAGCAGTTCTTTTTTGGAAAAAAGAACCAAAAAACTTTTGTTCTCGTCGGGTGCGCCGTGGTGAGACGTGTTGTTTCAGCCGTCCGCGACAGTCGCAGTAAAAGCTTTTTGCTTTTTTTTCTCGAAAAAGAAGACGCTTTATTCCTTCTCGTATAGCAGTAACCATGCGTTTCGCGCTCACCCTCTCCCTCTACATCGCTCGCCAGTTCACCTGGGCCGCGGTCGCCATGCTCTCCGCGCTCTCGCTGCTGGTGATGCTGTTCGACTTCATCGAGCTGCTGCGCCGCGCTGCCCAGCGCACCGACGTGAGCTTCGGCCTGGTGGTCGAGATCGCGCTGCTGAAGGTGCCGTACTACGCGCTGCAGATCCTCCCTTTCGCCGTGCTGCTGGGCGGTATCGCGGCGTTCTGGCGGCTGACGCGGTCCTCCGAACTGATCGTGGCGCGCGCCGCCGGCGTCTCCGCCTGGCACTTCCTCAGCCTGCCGGTGGCCGCCGCCATCGGCCTAGGGCTGCTGGCCTCGGCCGGGCTCTCGCCGCTCTCCTCGGTGATGTTCGCCCGGGCCGAATCACTCGACGACGTCTACCTGCGCCACACCGGCCCGCTGTCGATCAGCGGCGGCCAGCTGTGGCTGCGCCAGGCCGACCACGGGCTTGATCCGCAAGGCGTGGCGATCATCCACGCGCACGACGTGGCGCTGCAGGGCAAGGTGGTGGCCACCAACGACATCAGCGTGTTCCGACTGGACGGTGCGGACAAGCTGCTGAGCCGGGTGGAGGCGCAGCACGCCACCCTGGGCGGCAAGGCCTGGCACCTGACCGGCGCGCGCACGCTGACGCCTGACCACCTGCCGGTGGTGGTGGGCGACATGAAGCTGCCGACGCAGCTGACCGCGGTGCGCGTGCAGGAAAGCTTCCAGTCGCCGGAGACGCTGTCGGGCTGGGCGCTGCCCGGCTTCATCCGGCTGCTGGAGAGTGCCGGCTTCTCGTCGGTGCGCCACCGCCTGCACTTCCAGTCGCTGCTGGCCCTGCCGTTACTTTGTGGAACCATGGCGCTGGTTGCCGCCGGCTTCTCCATGCGCCAGACAAGACGCGGGGGCGTGGCTCGCATGGTGGGCTCGGGTGTCGCAGCGGGGTTCGTGTTGTTTACCGTGAGCAAGGTGGCCGAGGAGTTCGGGCAGTCCGGCGCGCTGCCGGCGGTGCTGGCGGCCTGGGCGCCGGCAGCGGCGGGGTTGATGCTGTCGGTTTCGCTGTTGCTGCACCTGGAAGACGGCTAGTGCGCGAGCACGGGAAGCAGGCGCTGCTTGCGAGTTGGTTCGAAAACTCGGCTGGGCGCGTGAGCCCACGAGCAAGGCGAGGCAAGCGGTTCTTTTTTGAAAAAAAGAACCAAAAAACTTTCGTTCCCTTGGGCGCGCTGAAGGAAACTCCGCGACAGCCCGACCAAAAGTCGTTTGCTTCTTTTCT
>CAXUIR010000024.1:0-12030 GCA_964251005.1 uncultured Acetobacteraceae bacterium
TTTTCAAAAAAGGACTGCTTGCTTTCTGTAAGTCAGCAGCAACGCCGGCTGGTATAAGACGTCGGCGTCGTAGAGCTTGCGGGATGTCGATGGCAGCGAGAAAGCAAGGCCTGCTTTTCTGAAAAAAGCAGCAAAAAACTTTTGTCTCGGCTGTCGCGAACTCTCCGTCTTTTCGGATACCAAAGTTTCGGTTCTTTTTTCGACAAGAACTGTTTGCCTTACCAGCCACGCTGGGTATTCGGGGTAGCTGGAAATACCAGCCGGCCTAAAGGCTTTCTCACAGAAAGCAAGCAGTCCTTTTTTGAAAAAAAGGACCAAAAAACTTTTGTCCCCACGCCTGCATCAGGGAGAGGGGTACTCATGCAGCAGACATGTTGGCAGAACCGGTCGTAACCGTGGTGCAGGCGCCGGAGCAAAGTTTTTTGGTTCTTTTTTTCAAAAGAGAACCGCTTGCCTTGCCTTTAACGCCTGCCGAACGAACACTCCCGCCATAGGCCGATCCTCGACCCACACTCTTGACGGTAGCTTGGCAAGCCACTTACCCACAGCCTCGGCAAACGGGCGTGCGCCAGCCCTGCGTTCGGGTAATTGCTCAAAAGCGCCGTTTCACTCCGAAAGGTCCTCAGCCATGCTCCGCTCCGTCCTGCTCGCCACCGCGCTCGTCTGGGCTGTGCCCGCGTTGGCCGCCGACGCGCCCAAGCCGCACGACGCGCCGAAGTCTCAGCCCGACATGAAGCCGGACGCCAGAAGCAGCGACGGCACCGTGACCATCGGCGGCAAGCCGGTGGCTTACCAGGCGGTGGCGGGCACGCTGGTGGTGCACCCGAAGGGCTGGGACGACGCCGCCAAGCCGGACAAGGACGGCAAGGACGACGGCGACGACCACAACCCGACGGCGGAGGCTTCGATGTTCTACGTCGCCTACTTCGCCAAGGGCGCGCCGGCGGAGGGCCGGCCGATCACCTTCTTCTTCAACGGCGGCCCGGGGTCGTCGACCGTGTGGCTGCACATGGGCGCCTTCGGGCCGCGCCGTGTGGTGACGCTGGACGACAGCCACACGCCGGCCGCGCCGTACCAGCTGGTGGATAACGGGCAGAGCCTGCTCGACGCAACCGACGAGGTGTTCATCGACGCGCCGGGCACCGGTTTCAGCCGTGTCTCCGGCAAGGACAAGGAGAAAGCGTTTTACGGCATCGACCAGGATGCGCACGCATTCGCCGAGTTCATCACCGGGTTCCTGTCGAAATACGGGCGCTGGAACTCGCCGAAATACATCTTCGGCGAGAGCTACGGCACCACGCGCTCTGCCGTGCTGTCCAACCTGTTGCAGTCGGACTACGCGACCGACCTGAACGGCGTCATCCTGCTCAGCCAGATCCTCAGCTTCGACGAGAGCGTGGACGGGCCGGACGCCAACCCGGGCGTGGACAGCGCCTACGCGCTGGCGCTGCCGACCTACGCCGCCACCGCGTTCTACCACCACAAGCTGGGTGCGAACCCGCCGGCACACCTCGAGGCGTTCCTGGGCGAAGTGGAGCACTTCGCAACCAACGACTACCTGCTGGCGCTGGCCGCCGGCGGCTCGCTCGACCCCGCACGCCGCGATGCGATCGCCGGCAAGCTGCACGACTACACCGGCCTGCCGGTCGCCTACATCAAGAAGGCGAATTTGCGCATCACCGGCGGCGAGTTCGAGAAGACCTTGCAGGACGATACCGACACCACCACCGGGCGGCTGGACACGCGCTTCTCCGGTCCCACGATGGACCCGCTCAGCAAGGAGGCCGATTACGACCCGCAATCCTCGGCGATCTCGTCGGCCTACGTCTCCACCTTCAACGACTACGTCCGCCGTGTGCTGCACTACGGCGAAGGAATGACCTACAAGCCGGAGATCGAGAACGGGCACTGGGACTTCCAACACCAGCCGCCCGGCGCGCCCGAGGCGTTGCCGATCTCGGCCAACGTGATGCCTGACATCGCCGCGGCGCTGAAGACCAACCCGACGCTGAAGGTGATGCTCAACGCCGGCTACTACGACCTGGCGACGCCGTTCTACGAGGGCATCTACGAGATGCAGCACTTGCCGATCCCGCAGAAGCTGCAAGCCAACATCGAGTTCAAGCAATACGAGTCCGGCCACATGGTGTACGCGCACCAGGCGTCGCTGCAGCAACTGCACGATAACGTGGCAGGCTTCATCGGCCGCACGCACAGGTAATGCTCGCCTGCGTTGAGGCTTGCATTGCGCAAGCAAGGAAGGCCTTCTTTTTTGAAAAAAAGAAGCAAAAAACTTTTGCTCCTGCGCCTGCATTGCGGTTGGGCCTGGTTCTGCCAGCTCATTGCTTGCTTTGGAACGATCAATCTCCAGGCCCGTTGGGATCAGACTTTTACCGGTAACGCGTGATCAAGCGGTTCTTTTTAGAAGAACAGAACTCTTGTTCCCTTGGGCGCGCGTCACCGAAAAATACCGCGACAGCCCGACCAAAAGTCTTTTGCTTCTTTTCTTCAGAAAAGAAGGCCTTGCCTTCCTTGCCTGACGTCGAAGAGTAAGGGCGATAGCATAACGCCAGCCTCCGCGCTGTTGGAGGAACAGTAAGCGAGTTCTCGAGGCGTTCGCGGCTCTGCGGACATGGTGGGCTTCGACGAGGTCACAGAACGTTCAGCTCAGAAGAACGACATGGTTTCGACGCCGACGCCTGCGCGGACGGTGCGCAGCACCTCGGCCCGTTCCAAGTCGCAGACAGCGAGCGTGCCCTCGTTCTGGTTGGCGAGGCCGCGATGAGGGGGTGGTCTCGATCACCCTGGCCGGTGGTTGGGATGCCGTACTCGGGACCTGGTCCATGTGACACGCGCCTTTCGTTGAGTGGGGCCGCAGCTGGCCGGCGCCGGACGGCCGACAAACCCAGCCTGAGTTCCGGCCAACGTTCCCATCGGCCCTTAACGGCTCGACTGCGCTGGAACCAGGAATCCAGGGCAGCCGCTCCCTTTTGCCGTCTCCGAGGCGGGGCCGCGTCGGTCCGCAGGGCAAACCGGCAGCATCAAGCAGGTCGGCAATGAGCGGACGAAGAACCAAGCTAGTGACGAGTGGTGTTGTTCTGTACGATCACGTCAAACGTCCGCCGAGTCGCAACTGGCCTTCCGTTTCGTTCACGCAGCCGACATCCACCTTGACTCACCGTTGCGCTCTCTCGCGCTGCGCGACCAGGCGCTTGCGGACCTGATCGGCAACGCGACCCGTCGCGCCTTTATCGGCATCGTCGACCTTTGCCTCGACGAGCAGGTAGATGCGTTGCTGCTCTCCGGTGACTTGTACGACGGCGAGCAGACGTCGATGAAGACGGCCCGGTTCCTTGCCGACCAGACCCACAGGCTGCACGAGGCCGGGGTCAGGGTGTTCGTGATCCGCGGCAACCACGACGCTTTGTCCAGGATCACCAGGGAGCTGACCCTGCCGGACTCGGTCACGATCTTCGGCGGCCGCGCTTCGACGGTCGCACTGGAGCGCGAGCGGGGTGGCGTTCCTGTCACCATCCACGGCATCAGCTTCGCCCAGCCCCACGCCCCTGAAAGCCTGCTCGCGCGTTTCCGGCCGCCGGTCGCTGACACGGTAAACATCGGGCTGTTGCACACCAGCCTCGGCGGTGCGGACGGCCACGACCCGTACGCCCCCTGCGAGATGGCCGACCTGCAGCGTGCCGGTTTCCGCTATTGGGCGCTGGGGCACATCCATCGGCGCGCCACGGAGGAGGGCGAGGCGACCGTGGTCATGCCCGGCATGCCCCAGGGCCGCGACATCGGGGAGGCGGGGGAGAAGTCGGTGACCTTGGCCACCGTGGGCGACGACGGCGCGATACAGGTCGAGGCAAGACGCACCAGCGTCGCACAGTTCGAGAGCGTCACCGTCGACCTCGCGGGCGTTGACACCTGGCGCGAGATGGTGGGCAAGCTGGAGCACGCGCTTGGCCGAGCCCGGGACGGCGTGGCATCCGAACACCTCGTGGCGCGGGTGAAGCTGACCGGGACGACGGCACTGGCCTGGCGTCTGCGCCGGGAGCTGGACCTGCTGCGGACGGAGGCGGAAAGCCGGGCAGCCGGGCTTGGCAAAACCTGGATCGACAAGGTGGACGTGCAGTGTCGGCCGCCTGCGATCGGCCCTGACCGGGTCGCGCCCGCCGAGGGCGACCCGCTGGAAGAACTCCGTCGACTCATGGGCGAAGTGACGCAGGATGACGGCTACCGGGCGGAGATCACCGCCATCGCCGACGAGCTTCGCGCCCAGCTCCCACCCGATTGCCGCGACATCTTCGGCAACGACCAGGACAGCTTTGCTGCCAGCGTAACGCTTGCGGCCCGCGAGGGCATCGACGACGTTCTGGCGCGCCTCAAGGCCCGGGCTGGGACGGAGCCTGGCTGATGCGTCTGCGCCGCCTGACCCTCGCGCGCTACGGCAAGTTCACCGACCAGTCGATCGATTTCGGAGAGGCGGTCGAAGGCGCGCCCGACCTGCACGTGGTCTACGGCCCCAACGAAGCCGGCAAGTCGACTGCGTTTTCAGGGTTCCTGGACCTGCTGTTCGGCATCGAGATGCAGAGCCGGTACAACTTCCTGCACCCCTACGAGACGATGCGGGTTGGCGGTTGCCTCGAACTCTCCGGCGGCCCGCGCGAGCTGGTGCGGATCAAAAAGCCGCAACCGACCCTGCGGGACGCCAGCAACCAGCCCGTGCCGGACGGCCTGATCCTGGGCGACCTCGGCGGACTCGACCGCAACGCCTATCGGACGATGTTCTCGCTCGACGACGAGACGCTGGAGGCGGGCGGCGACAGCATCCTCGCCAGCAACGGCGAACTCGGCCAGTTGTTATTTTCCGCCAGCGCCGGCTTGGCCGAGCTGAGCAAGACGCTGATGGACCTGCGCGCCAAGGCGGACGGCTTCACCTGGCCGAACGCGCGCAGCGGCGAACTCCACCAGCTCAAGGCAGGCTTGGCAGCACTCAAGGTGGAGCGTGACAAGGTCGACACGCTCGCCTCCGAGTACAACCGGTTGGCCGCGGCGAGGGAGGCAGCGGCATTGAGCTACGATGCGGCATTGAGCGAACGGTCGCAGGCGAAGGCGGCACTGGACGGGGCCCGGCGCCTGCTGGCCGCCCTGCCTCGCTCCAACGCGCTCCGCCGGCTCCTGCTGAAACTGGAATCATTCGCCGGCCTGCCAACGGTGCCGCTCGGCTGGCTCGGGGAACTGCCCGCTCTGGAGCAAGCGGAGCTGCGGCACCGCTCGGACACGCAGCTCGCCGAGGCAGAGGTCAAGCGCCTGTCCGCGGCAATAGAGGTCGTCGCGGTCGACGCGAGGGCGTTGGGCCTGGCTGGCGGCCTGGACCGGCTCACGGCGTTGGCGGCGCGGAACTTGACCGCGGAGATCGACCTGCCGGTTCGCAAGAGAGAACTTGCGCGCGTGGACGGCGAGGTGGGCGGCATACTCGCCCAACTCGGCCGCGAGGGTGACAGCGAGCCCCATCGATTGCGCCTGACGGCCGTGCAATCGGTTGCGTTCGAGGGGCTGATGGAGACCCGTTCCGGGATCGAGGCCAAGGTGACGGCCGCGACCGAGGAGCTGTCTCAGGCATTGCTGGAGCTGACCGAGGCCAGGCAGCTGCTGCAGGCAGCCGCCGGCAAGGAAACGCCCGGCGCACTGCCGGAGGTCGCGTCTGCCCTGCAAGCCCTGCGGGAGAGCGACCACCTGCTGCGGCTGCGAGTGAGCGCCAAGGCCCGGCTCCAACACGGCGAAGCGTTGGCGGCAGGGCTGGCGTCACTGGCGCCATGGTTGGGCGATGCCGCAGGATTGGCGGCCCTCGCCGTGCCCGACGAGGAGACCGTGCAGGCGTTGCAAGGCCGGGCCGATGATGACGCCACGTTGTTGGCCCGCCGCCGCGCCGACCTCGAGAGGCTGGAGGGCGAAGCACAGGAGCGCTCCACCGCGCTTGACGCCATCGCCAACGTGGCCGGGTTGCTCAGCGACCAGCAGGCCGCAGAGGTCAGGAGCGCGCGCGAGGCGGCTTGGGCAGGGCATCGGCGCGCGCTCGACCCGGTTTCAGCCGACCTGTTCGAGGCGGCCCTTCGCCGCGACGACCTCGTCGGCAACGCGAGGCTGGGCACGAACGCGACCTCGCCAAGTTGCACGAACTTACCCGGGCCGTCGCGATCAAGCAGGCGGAGGTCACGCGGGCCGGGACGTTGCTTGCCGCGGCGACTTCGGATCAGGAGCAACAAGCCAACCTCGTTGCAAAACTCGCCGCGCAGATCGCGCCGGTGCTCGCCGGCCTGAAGCCCGCGCAGCTTCTGCTCTGGATGCGCAAGCGGGACGCGGCGCTCGGGTGCTGGAACCAGCTTCGTCAGGCCGAACGCGACGCGAGTGAGGCAGAGGCCGATGCGCTCGCCCTGCGCAACAGGCTGCAGGCAGCGCTGAAGCAGGCTGGAGTTGCGTTCGACCCGGCGGCGGCACCGGAGAGCCTGGCGGCGGCTGCGCAATCCGCGATTGAGCACGACGCTCACGTGCAGGCACTCCGCAAGGACGTGGCCGAAAGAGAGCGCGACGTTCACAAGCGGGAACTCGCCGTCGAGAAAACATCGCTGGCCGACAAGGCGTGGCTGACCGCCTGGCGAGCCGCCTGCGCTGCCTGCTGGCTGGGTGAAGCCGCTGCCTCGCTGCCGTTCGGCGCCGTTCGCGGGCTGCTGGGCGCGGCGGCTTCACTTGGACCGGCGCTCAAGGAACGGTCTGGCCTCGAATTGCGCATCACCGGCATGGAGGACGACCAGGTCGCGTTCGGGCGCGAAGTGGAACGCCTGACGACGGAGCTGGGCATCGATCCTGCAGGCCGGCTTGACTCGGCGTTGGCGGAAGTCGTTTCCAATCGAGTGCAGACGGCGTGCCTGGCCGAAAAGGAGCGGCAGCGCCTGCGAGAGGACTTCGTCAAAGCTCGCGATCGCCAGCGCATCGTTCAAGATGCAGCCCAGGCGCATGCGAGCCGGATAGACGAGATGATGGACGTCCTCCAAGCCGGTTCGTTGATGGAGGTCGCCGGCAAGCTTCGGGACGCCCACGAGAAGGCCGATCTCCTGAAGCAGGCGAGCGAGGCGGAACGCGATCTGCTGTCGATCCTGCAGGTCGAAAGCCTATCCGACGCGGAAGCTTTGCTGAACGGCGCTGTGCAGTCCGAGCTAGAGCTGACGGAGGCGAAGATCGCCGCTCAGCTGGAGGGGTTGGAGCAGCGTACGCGCGAGCTCTTTGCCGCCAGCAAGGAGGCGATCGACCGGATCGACGCGGTTGGCGGCGACGACGCGGCAGCCAGGATCGAAGAACGGCGGCGGACGCAACTCCTGGAGGCCGAGGAGAAAGCGAGCACTTACCTTCGTCTGCGCCTTGGCATCGCTGCGGCGGACCGGGCACTGCGGGCGTATCGCGACCAGCACCGTAGCTCCATGATGACGCAAGCTTCGCACGCCTTCACGCTGATCAGCCGGGGCGCCTATCGCGGGCTGACGACACAGCCCGGTAAGGATGGCGACATCCTGGTGGCGCTGAGCGCGGATGGCAGCTCCAAACTGGCAGCCGACCTGTCGAAAGGAACACGCTTCCAGCTCTATCTGGCGCTCCGGGCGGCGGGCTATCGAGAGTTCGCCAAGGTAAGGCCGACTGTCCCGTTCGTCGCGGACGACATCATGGAGACCTTCGACGACTTCCGAGCGGAGGAGACGCTCAAGGTGCTCGCGGAGATGTCTCTGCTTGGACAGGTCATCTACCTGACCCATCACGACCACCTCCGGATGATCGCGCAACGAACTGTGCCCGGCGTCTGCATCCACAAACTTGGAAGCGCTCCACCGACTGAACAGGCTCTCGCGTGATCGGGCGCTAGCGGGCCGTTTTAGCTTTCGGCACGAGCCATGCTGTCTGTGTCGCTCGAGGTTCTAGGGCTTCCCGAGCCTCGGCGCCGGTGGACCGCCGGTCTACGCCCTCTGTAGAAGCGGTGCGTGGTTCGTGTAGCTGACGCTGTCCGGCGACGAGGCCTCGCTGGACAGGACAGCGGAGACTGCGCCCCTGCGCCGCTTGGCGGCACGGCAGGCAAACGCTTCGATGACCGTCGCGTCGACGCCTTGGCGCTCGAGCTCCTGGAGCAAGTACTCAACGGTAAGGTCGGGATGGGTCGAACGCCTTGCCACGCTGCGCACCTTCTACTGACCTGCGACTCGAAGACCTACACTTTCGCGCTATGATTGCAAGCTGAACCGTGTGTGCCACCGGGGTATCTTAAGGCATCCTGGTGCGTGTGTGCCTTTTGAGAAACGGCAACACGGAACGAAGGCAGAACAGATCTAATGCGGGTGTGCGGTGGCCTCGGTGACACGTCATTCGGGAGCGATGCGTGTGTCTGACAGTCGCGCGGTTCGGCATTGCTGGTGGCGTACCGCACTCCGGGCCGGCAACAAGTTGCGACCCAGTCAGAGACTGGATTGCACGTTCGCGAGCTGATGCAAGCAAGGCGTGCCAGTCGCGTGCGATTTCGCGCAACCTGCATTGAGGTGGTGGATCGACCTTTTCGACAACCAAAGTTCATTGCAGTATAGGATCGACCGTCCTGCTGCGCAGTGTGATGTTTTACACCGGTGAGCACATGCTATCCACAAGGTTGTCCACACAATCAACGGTTGTTGTTCTATCTCTTTATCAACACAGCACGATCTACTTGAAATTGCCTGTCAGCCATGTCATCCACGGCCAATGAATACTCAGGCATCTTGCACACTCGAGTCGCTGACCCAGACCTACATCCACGCGCGCGAAGACGGAGACCTCGAACTCGCTCTCCAGATCGCTTTCAGGTTGGAAGACGAGAAGCGTGGCAAGACTCGCGAGCCGGTGACTTGGGACCACGCCGCCGGTCGCTGAACCCATTCCCGACGCCGAGTAGGCTTCGGACGCTACCTCCGTCGGCTTGAGTAGAGGCTGCTTGTGGGATCTAACTTCGTTAGCCTGCTCGCCACTGGTTGACTACAGGGTCGCCCAAGCATTGACGCCAACTTCCCGAACGACGGATGCTGCAGGGTTTTAACGAGAGGACCGGGCAAGTCGTCACCCCATCTGCCGAGTTCACCTACCGCCTGGAACGCCTGGCGATGTATGTGCATGGCCGAGAGCATCGACGACCTGGACTTCATCGGCCGCGGTGCGAACACCAGCGGCCTTGGACGTTTACTCTTCGAGGTCCGGCAAGGAAGCAAGGCCAGCTTTTTAAAATAAGCAGCAAAGACATTCTGCTCCGGTTGGCGCACAAGTTTCCGCAGCCACACCCAAGAGAGCAAAAGTTTTTTTGGTTCTTTTTTTCAAAAAAGAACCGCTTGCATGCGTGTCAACGGCGAAGACCTGAGACGGCTACGACGACTAGGTTCTCTCTCTGAAAACACGCATGCTTTGTCTTCGTCGCAACACGCGTCAGTGCTGAACGTCACACCCGCATCGGCATCAGCACGTAAAGCGCGGAGCCATCGGCCGAGTCGCAAACGATTGTGGGCGCCGACCCGTCGGCAAAGCGGAACTCCACCTGGTCGGCAATCTGGTCGGTGATGTCATTGAGGTAGCGCGCCTGGAAGCCGATCTCCAGCGGGCCGGCAGAATACTGCACGTGGTCGCCGTCGAGTTCTTCCACTGCGGTGCCCTGGTCCGGACTGGCGGCCGACAACGTCAGCACGTCCTTCTGCAAGGCGAGCTTCACCGGCCGTGACCGTTCGTTGCTGATTGCGGCAACACGCGCCACGGCGTCGGAGAAGTCCTTCTTGCCGACGCGCAGCACCTTGTCGTTGTCGCGCGGGATCACCCGGTCGTATTCGGGGAAGGTGCCGTCGATCAGCTTGCTGGTCAGCGTGATCGCGCCGACGGTGAACTGGATGCGGGTGTCCGACAGCGCCACCTCAATGCTGCCGCTCTCCTCGTCGAGCAGCTTGCGCAACTCCGCCACCGTCTTGCGCGGTATGATCACGCCGGGCATGGAGCCCGCGCCCTCCGGTAGGTCCTCTTCCACGCGTGCCAGGCGGTGGCCGTCGGTGGCCACCGCGCGCAGGCGGCGCTGCCCGTCCGACTCCACAGCGTGCAGGTAGATGCCGTTGAGGTAGTACCGCGTCTCCTCCGTGCTGATGGCGAAGCGCGTGCGGTCGATCAGGCCGCGCAGCACCAGAGCGGGCAAGTGGAAGCGGTGCGGCAGCTGGCCCGCGGTCATCG
Source organism: uncultured Acetobacteraceae bacterium (assembly GCA_964251005.1). GTDB lineage: Bacteria > Pseudomonadota > Alphaproteobacteria > Acetobacterales > Acetobacteraceae > BOG-908. The sequence continues at coordinate 10,273 of CAXUIR010000024.1, forward strand.
CCGGGAAGTCTTCTACGGGAAGCACCAGCAGGGAAGTGGCGAACCGGCCGGCGCGCAGTGCCAACTGTGCGTCGCCACCCGGGTGGTCCAGCTCCACCTCGGCGCCGTCCGGCAGCTTGCGGACGATATCGTAGATGGTGGCCGCCGGCGCGGTGGTGGCACCGTTGCGCGTGGTGTTGGCGGCCACGTCCTCGACGACGGCGATCTCCATGTCGGTGGCGGTGAAGCTCAGCCGCCCGTCGCGCACGGCGATCAGCACGTTGGCCAGGATGGGGATCGTGTTGCGCTTCTCGGCGACGCTCTGGATGTGGGCCAGCGCCTTGAGCAGCGTGGCGCGGTCGGCCTTGAGCTTCATCTTGCGATCCTCGGTGGCTGCCCGCCGAATCCGGGCGCCGCTCGAGAGCAATCTAACGCTGTGGGGGAATCGCGCAAATCAGGGAAGCAAGCAAGGCCTTCTTTTTCGAGAAAAAGAAGCAAAAAGCTTTTGCGCCCGCTGTCGCGGACCGTTCAACCGGCGTGTACCCAAGTGATAAAAGTTTTTTGGTTCTTTTTTTCAAAAAAGAAACGCTTGCTTTCTTGCTTACATCGCCCGCTTCACCGTGCCCCCCTGCATGACAAACCGCACGTGCTCCAGCACGGTCACATCCTTCGTCGGATCCCCATCCACTGCGATCAGGTCGGCGTAATGCCCCGGCTCCAGGCTGCCGACCTTGTCCGGCCATCCCAGCAGCTTGGCCGCTTCCAGGGTCGCTGCCTGGATCGCCTCGGTCGGCGTCATGCCCCACTGCACCATCTTGGCAAACTGCTTGGCGTTGTCGCCGTGCGGGTAGACGCCCGCGTCGGTGCCGAACGCCATCAGCGCGCCGGCCGCATGCGCGCGACGAAAATTCTCCCGCTGCGTGCGGCCCAGCGCGCGTTCCTTGGTGATCGACTCCGGCAGCATGCCGCCGCCGGCCGAACCGGTGGCCAGGATGTAGTCGTCGTCGTAGATGTCCATCACCAGGTAGGTGTGGTGTTCACGCGCCAGCCGGATGCCCTCGTCGTCGATCAGGCTGGCGTGCTCTATCGAATCCACGCCGGCGATGATCGCGTCCTTGATCGCCTGGGTGCCGTGCGCGTGCGCGGCGACGCGGCGGCCCAGCCGGTGCGCCTCGGAGACGATCGCCGTCATCTCCTCCGGCGTGTACTGCTCGGCACCCGGTTGGTCACCTTTAGAAAGCACGCCGCCGGACGCCATGATCTTGATCAGGTCGACGCCGTATTTGACGTTCTCGCGCACCTTGTGACGCGCCTCCCACGGGCTGTCCGCCACGCCGTCTGCCACCGCGTGGTACTCCGGCGGCAGCAGGTCGTTGTCCGCGTGGCCGCCGGTGATGCTGAGCGGCGGGCCGCTGACCAGCATGCGCGGTCCGTCCACGTCGCCGGCGTTGATGCCGTCCCGCAAAGCAACGTCGGAAAAGCCTTCCGCGCCGACGTTGCGCACAGTGGTGAAGCCGGCGCGCAGCGTGCGCCCGGCGTTGCGCACGCCGATCACCACGGAGCGCGACACGGACACCGCCAGACCCGCGTAGCCAGACTCGTCCGGGTCGCCCGTCAGGTGAACGTGCGCGTCGATCAGCCCGGGCAGGCAGGTGAGCGCGCCGAGATCGACCGACTTGACGCCGGCTGGCGCCGCCCCCGCGGTGATCGCCGTGACGTGGCCGTCGTGGAACTGCACGGTCTGGTCTGACAGTATCTGGCCGGAGCGCACGTCGAGCA
>CAXUIR010000024.1:12040-12418 GCA_964251005.1 uncultured Acetobacteraceae bacterium
GGCGCCGTCAGGCGCGGCGAGAGCACGCGTGGCTGCGAGCAGGCAGAGCAACGCGAATGCCGTTTTGTTCAAGGTTTCTGTCCGCCGTTTGCAAGCACGGTGGCTAAAGTGCCTGAAGCGGCGTGGCGAGTGCAAGGTAGGGGAAGGAAGCAAGCAAGCGTTCTTTTTTGAAAAAAAGCAAAAAACTTTTGCTCTCACGCCTGCATCAAAGAAAACGCTACTGATGCAAACACACATTCTGGCAGAACCAGACGACACCGTGGCGCAAGCGTCGGAGCAAAAAGTTTTTTGCTTCTTTTTTTCAAAAAAGAAGGCCTTCCTTGCCTGCTACGTCAGCGTCGACCCGGCCTGAATTAAGGCGAAGCCTCAGCCGTTGGA
>CAXUIR010000024.1:12428-13703 GCA_964251005.1 uncultured Acetobacteraceae bacterium
TGCTAATCCACTCGATCGTATGAACAGGCGGCTCCGTACGCCGGCAATCGAGCTCCAGCGAGCACGCCTTGTAAGTCCAAACAGTCTCGGTCGGCTTGCCGACGCCACTGCTGCAATGACTGCCGCGATAGATAACCCCTCGCGCGATGCTCCTCGAGTCATCGAGATGCTTGAAGTGAAGCTCCTCTGTCGCCGTCCGCACCTCTCCCGGTTGAAAACTCGGCGGGCTGTCCGCCGCCCAACCCGGCGTCGTCACCTCGATGCGCAAGTCAAGATCGTTGTCACGGCAAACCGTCACGCCGCTGATCGGTTGATTAGCAGGAACTCCACTTACAATGCCTACTAAACCGGCCTGAATTAAGCCGAAGCCTCAGCCGTTGGAAGCCGACTGCGCGCCACCGAGATTGCTGGCCACCCACTCCTTGAGCTGGCTTTTCGGCGCAGCGCCCACCTTGGTCGCCGCCGGCTTGCCGTCCTTGAACATGATCAGCGTGGGAATGCCGCGCACGCCGTAGTTGTTCGGCGTCTGCGGGTTCTCGTCGATGTTAACCTTCACCACGCGCACGCGGCCGGCGTATTCGGCGCCGATCTCCTCAAGCGCAGGGGCGATCATCTTGCAGGGGCCGCACCACTCTGCCCAGAAATCCACCAGGACCGGGCCGGACGCCTGCAGCACGTCGGTGTCGAACGTGTCGTCGGTGGCGACGTGGGTGTTGGCACTCATAAAAGCACTCTCCTGTTCGTCACAGGCTCAGGTGGTCGGGGCGGCGCATTCTATCAAGCGCCTGCGGGGCTGGCAGGGGCGCGTGCGCGTCGAGCAGGGCAGGTGGGAGCGGCATCACCAGCGGGCCGTCGGTCCAGACCAGCCAGCAGGCGACCTCGCGGCCGGGGTAGAGCTGGGCCAGCACGCCGCGATAGGCGGCCATCTGGCGCAGGTACATCACCGGCACCGCGTCGGCCGTCTCCGGCGGGGCGCGGTTGGTCTTGTAGTCCGCGATCAGCACGCGGTCCGCGGTGACGGCCAGGCGGTCCACCTGGCCGGAGACGACCCGTCCGCCGACCACGCCGCAGACCGGCTGTTCGGCGCGGCTGCCCGGGGCGAACAACGGCGCCAGCTCGGGGTGGGCCAGGATGGCGAGCGCCTCGCGGGCGCAGGCTTGCGGGTCGTCGAGGCGGTGCGCGGGCTGGCCTGCGTAGTGCAGGGCCGCATCCGCCCAGTCCGATTGCGGCAGGTTGGGCAGGTGCTGCAGCAGCGCGAGCATGGCCAGCCCGCGC
>CAXUIR010000025.1:0-11757 GCA_964251005.1 uncultured Acetobacteraceae bacterium
TGCTACCGCCCCGCCCACGAGCCAGGAGACAACCATGTCGCAGACCGTCGATCCCGCCGCGCCGCAGCAGCAGCAGATGCCGCCGCTGGTGGTCAACGTGCAGTACATCAAGGACCTGTCGTTCGAAGTGCCGAACGCGCCGGAGATCTATGCGACTCTGCGCAGCCAGCCCAACGTGCAGATCAACCTCGACGTCCAGGCGCGCGTGCTGCAGGAGGGTCAGAACGTCTACGAAGTGGTGCTCGCCGTCAAAGCCGAGGCGCGCGAAGGCGCGGCACCCGGTGCGGCCAACGGCAGCGCCCAACCCGCGGACGGCCGCCCCGTCTTCATCGCCGAGCTGCAATATGCCGGCGTGTTCACCCTGAACGGCGTGCCGCCGGAAGCCGTCGAGCCGCTGCTGCTGATCGAGTGCCCGCGCCTGCTGTTCCCGTTCGCGCGGTCCGTGCTGTCCGACGTCACCCGCGAGGGCGGCTTCCCGCCGGTGCTGCTGCAGCCGATCGACTTCGTTGGATTGTGGCAGAGCAGGCGCGCACAGGCCGGCGGTCAGCCGCAGGTGTCGGCGCCGAACTGAAGGAAGCAAGCGGTTTTTTTTTGAAGAAAAGACCAGAAACTTTCGTCATTGCCGTCGCGGAGTGTCCGGCGACGCGCGGTGCGTTAAAAATGTTTTTGCGTTTTTTGGAAAAGAAGTTCCAAACAGCCGATCAACCCACGTCGAGCCTGGCATTCGTGAAGCAAGCAAGGCCTTCTTTTTTGCAAAAAAGAAGCAAAAAACTTTTGCTCCACGCTTGCGCCACGGCCAAGTCTGGTCCTGCCAGCAGGTGTGCTTGCTTCAGTATTTTTCTTTGATGGAGACAGGGAGAATAAAGTTCAGCCTCAAGCATGCTGGTTATGCCAGCTCGCGTTGAGGCTGACACTCGCACGGCAAGGAAAACCTTCTTTTTTCGCGAAAAGAAGCAAGCCTTCGTTCCAGTGCATGCGGAACGAAGACAAGCTGTTTTCATAGAATAGAACCGAAAACCCTTGCTCTCGTTGGTGAGGCCGTTGGGGCATGTTGTTCTAATGGGAAAGCGCGCAAGCAAGAGTCAACACGAAGGGCACCAAGAAGCAGTGGTTTCGGATTTCCTGAGCGCACGGCTATGCGAAACTCAGGAAGCCTCTTGATGTCCTTGGTGCTCAACGCCTGCTTTTTAAGAATCAGGAAAGACCTTTCGTCCTGCTATCGCGAAGGTTCTGCAACCTGCGCCCAAGAGACAAAAGTTTTTTGGTTCTTTTCAAAAAAGAACCGCTTGCCTTGCCTGTCAGCGGGTCAAGAGTTCGACCAGGCTTCACTTACCCTGGTTTTGCCGCACGGTTGCTCCGACCATCACCGGCTGCAGCGGTGCGTCCGCCTGTGCAAACCGGCTCTGCGTGCCCCAGCCCCGTTGGCCGGTCAGCAGCACCACCCAGCCGAGTGCGGCGCCGGTATGGCGGAACAGCTGGAAGGTGAACGGCTCGGCGATCGCTGCGAGAAAGGCCTGGCCGAGCGTGGCGCTGCGGTCGTCGCCGGTCCAGCGCCGGTAGACCACCACCGACCAGGTGTGAAACCCGAGGTCGACGCAAATCTTGCCGCCCATGATCCCCACCGCGGGCAGGAACGCGGCGAACTGGCCGGTGAACAGAAACCAGACCATCAGCCCGATCGCGGTCAGGCCGTAGATCGGCTGCAGCGTGTCGGCCGCCTTCACCGGCAGCAGCGCGGTGCCGAGGTAGCCGTAGCGCCGGTTGCCCACCATGTCGCGATACCAAAACTGCGTCTGCAGGAAGCCGCCGAACCAGCGCCGGCGCTGGCGCAGGAACGCGCTGGCGGTGCCCGGCGCGTCGGTGACCCCGCGGGCGCGGCCGACCACGGTGCTGCGCCAGCCCCGCTGATGCAAGGCGGAGAAGCGCAGCAGGCGGTGGATCAGCTCGTAATCCTCCACCAGGCAGTCCGGGTCGAAGCCGCCTACTTCGACCACCGCCGCGCGCCGGAAGCCGGCGAACGCGCCGGAGATCAGCAGCAGCGCGCCGAGCCGGCTCCAGGCGTGGCGGGAGAGGAAGTTGCGGACGTATTCGTAGGTTTGGAACCACTCGAAGAACCGGCCGGACACGCCCGGGCCGCACAGCGGCGTCAGCACGCCGGTGGCGGCGACCAGGCCCGGCTCGGCGACGAAGGCCTGGCGCATGGCGGCGATGGCGCCGGGGTGCAGCAGCGTGTCCGCGTCCACCGTCAGGAGGATTTCGGTTTCCACCAGGCCGATCGCCTGGTTCAGCGCGCGCGCCTTGCCGGCGTGCGGCAGGCGCAGCCAGCGCAGCGAGGGGTGCGTCGGCGAGGCGGCGCCGACCTGGCCCAGAGCAGCCGGCGCCAGCCCGTAGCCGGCCAGCAAGGCCTGCGTGCCGTCGAGGGAGCCGTCGTCGGCGATGACGATTTGCTCCGGCGGGTCGGTCTGCGCGAACAGCGCGTCCAGCGTGCGCGGCAGGATGCCTGCCTCGTTGTGCGCGGCGACGATGACGCCCAGGCTGGCGTGTCGTGCAAGCGGCGAAGGCGCCGGCGCCGGACGCATCAGGTGCAGGGTTTGCACGAACACGAACACCAGCAGCACGGTGTCGTAGCCGACGTAGACGATGCCGGTGGACCAGGCGAACACCCCGCCGCCGCCAAAGGCGCGCAAGGTCAGCACCACCCAGAGCAAGGCGACGAAGCCGTGGATGGCAATGCTGGCGGCCGGCGTAGGCGGCGGGGCGCGGCGCGGCGAGGCGGCGGCAAACGCCTGGGAGAGCGACTGGGTCAGGGCGGTGTCCATCGGGCCGGTGGTGGAAGGTGCTTGGCGCAGAGATGGGGCGGCGGGCCGGTTTGTGCAAAACTGTACGGCCGGGCTGAGGGCGGGGCGAGAAGGCCCGACCGGGACGAAGGCTACGTTCGACGCGCAATCGTCGTTCGGCCGCCGGGACATTGAACGGTGCCGCAGAAAGAAAGCAGTTCTTTTTTGAAAAAGAACCAAAAAACTTTTGTTCCCTTGAGTACACGCTGAGGGAGATGCCGCGACAGCAGGACCAAAAGTCTTTTGCTTCTTTTCTTCAGAAAAGAAGGCCTTGCTTTCCCCCTTACGGCAACAACGGATTTCGCCGCTGCAGCCAGTTCCGATCCGGCAGATCCGCCGTCCGCCAGCCACCGCCCAGCGCCTGTATCAGTGCCACCGAATCCGTCAGGATGCTCATCTCGATCGAGATTTCCGTCTGCTGCGCGGTCAGCAACGTGTTCTGCGCGGTGATGACCGTGGTGAATGGCTGGGTGCCGGCGCGGTACTCGTTCAGCGCGATCTGCGCGGAGCGGCTGGCATCGACCACCGTCTGGCGTTCGACCACGTCCTGGCGCTGCAGGATGCGCAGGCCGGACAGCGCGTCTTCGACCTGTTGAAACGCGGTCAGCACGGTCTGCCGGTAGGTGGCCACGCTCTGGTCGTAGGTGGCGCGGGCGGCGCGCACGGCGGCACTGCGCGAGCCGCCCTCGAACAGCGCGTCGCTGGCCGAGACGCCGAGTGACCAGACCCGGGTGGCGCTGGAGAACAGCGTGTTCACCGGGTCGCCGGCGTAGCCGAACAGGCCGGACAGCGTGATGTCCGGGTAGTAGGCGCCAACGGCCACACCGACCAGCGCGTTCTCCGACTTCATGGTGCGTTCGGCCTCGGCGATGTCCGGCCGGCGTTCCAGCAGCAGCGAGGGCACCATGCCGGGCGTGTCCGGCACCGGCGGCACGCTGTTCACCACGGCCAGGCTGAAGGCGGCCGGCGGCACCCCGATCAGCACGGCGATGGCGTGTTCATACTGTGCGCGCGCGACACCCACGTTGATGGCGGCGGATTGCGCGGCTTCGAGCTGGGTCTGCGCGGTCAGCACGTCGGAGCGGGCGGCGACCCCGGCGGTGTATTGGTTCTGGGTGATCTGCAGCGACTTGGTGTCGTTCTTTACCGTGTCGTCCAGCACGCGTTGCAGCGCGTCGGTCACCCGCAGGTCGAGGTAGTCGGTGGCCAGCATGCCTTGTTGGGACAGGCGCGCGTTGGCGAGCAGGGCCTCGCTGGCCTGGGCGGCGGCGACGTTGCTTTCCACCTGGCGGCGTATCTTGCCCCAGACGTCGAGGTCCCAGCTGGCACTGCCCTCCACCGTGTAAGTGGTGCGGGTGAAGCTGCGCGAGGCGGAGACGCCGCTCTGCACGGTGGTGGTCCTGGCACCCGTCGTGCCCGTACCGGTGGTGCCCGTGGTTGTGCCGGTGCCGGTGGACGTGCCGGTGGTTGCCGCCGCGCTGCTGATGCCGCTGGCACCGCTGGCGATGCTGCCGCCGCCCTCGCTGCTGCGGGTGTCGCCGGCGTTGACGGAGAGCACGGGGAACAGGGCGGCGCGCGCCTCGTCGACCAGTGCCTGGGCGTTGTCGTAGGCGGCGACCTGCTCGCGGATGGTCTGGTTGCCAGCATCGACCTGGGCTTCCAGCCGGTCGAGCAGCGGGTCGTGGTAGACCTCCCACCAGCGGCCCTTGTCCATAGTGTCCGCCGGGCTGGCGATCTGCCAGCCCGGCAGTTCCTTGAACGACGCGGTTAAAGGCGCCGGCGGCTTGTGGTAGTCGGGTCCCACCATGCACCCGCCTGTCGTCACGGCGAGCCCAAGAGACAAAAGTTTTTTGGTTCTTTTTTTCAAAAAAGAACCGCTTGCTTCCTTCATTCTGCCGGCGACCCCGAAACATGCGTCTGTGGAAACAGACTTCTCCACCGGCGCTGTGACCAAAGCCTGAACCGGTCCAGATAAAGATAGACCACCGGCGTCGTATACAGCGTCAGCACCTGGCTGACGATCAGCCCGCCGACGATGGCGATGCCGAGCGGCCGGCGCAGCTCCGCACCTTCGCCGGTGTCGAACATCAGCGGCATCGCGCCGAGCAAAGCAGCGAACGTCGTCATCATGATCGGCCGGAAGCGCAGCCGGCACGCCGCGAAGATGGCGTCGCGCGTGGAGAGACCTTCGCCGCGTTCGGCAGCCAGTGCGAAGTCGATCATCATGATGGCGTTCTTCTTGACGATGCCGATCAGCAGGATGACGCCGATCAGCGCGATGATGCTGAATTCGGTGCCAGTCAGCATCAGCGCCAGCACCGCGCCCACGCCGGCGGACGGCAGGGTGGAGAGTATGGTGATCGGGTGCACGGCGCTCTCGTAGAGGATGCCGAGCACGATGTAGACGGCGACGAGTGCGGCGGCGATCAGCATCGGCTCGCTGTTGGTGGATTGCTTGAAGGTGGCGGCCGTGCCTGCAAACACGCCGACCACGCCTTGCGGCATGTGGATGGCGATCCGGGCGCGTTCGATCGCGGCGGTGGCGTCGCCCAGCGAGCGGCCCGGCGGCAGGTTGAACGAGATGGTGGCGGCGACGAACGGGCCCTGGTGGTTGACGCCGAGCGGCGTGTGTCCTGACTCGAAATGCGTGAACGCGGCCAGCGGCACCATCGTCTCCTGCGCGGTGCTGACCGAGGCGCCGTTCGACGCGCCACCCTTGCCCGCGGTTGCCAGCGCGTTGGACGCGGCATTGCGCGCGGAATCCAGCGCCACGCCGGACGCCGTGGGCACCACTTTCGAGGACGCGACCGTGCCGGCGGGAAAGCCCGAGCTGCTGGTGCCCGGCGCGTTGGCCGCCGACGTGCTGACCCACACTTCGCGCAAGGTCTGCGGGCTCTGCCAGTAGCGCGGGGCGAGCTCCATGATGACGTGGTACTGGTTGAGCGGATTGTAAATTGTGCTGACCTGGCGTTGGCCGAACGCGTCGTACAGCGTGTTGTCGATAGTGGCCGGCGTGAGGTTCAGGCGGGCGGCGGTGTTGCGGTCGATCACCAGGTTGGTCTGCAGGCCGCTCTGCTGCTGGTCCGAGTTCACGTCGGCGAGGTTCGGGTCTTTCTGCAAAGCTTCCGTCAGCTTCGGCGACCATTCGTAGAGTTCACGCGAGTCGTCGGCCTGCAGCGTGTATTGATACTGCGCGTTGGATTGCCTGCCGCCGACGCGCAAATCCTGCACGGCCTGCAGGTACAGCCGCGCGCCGGCCACGCGCAGCAGCCGCGGGCGCAGGCGCATGATCACCTGGTCGGCGCTGGCGTCTCGCTGGCCGAGCGGCTTCAGCGCCACGTAGATGTTGGCCGAGTTGGTCTGCCGACCGCCGGTGAAGCCAACCACGCTGGCCACCGCCGGGTCGCGCTGCACGATCGACTGGATCAGCCGCAACTTGGTGCGCATGGTCTGGAAGCTGGTGGACTGGTCGGCCTGCACCATGCCCTGCAGCGAGCCGGTGTCCTGCTGCGGGAAGAAGCCTTTCGGGATGACGACGTAGAGGTACACGTTCAGCACTACGGTCGCCGCCAGCACGACCATCACCATCAGCGAGCGGTCCAGCGACCAGGCCAGCGTGCGTTCGTAGAAACGCTGCATGTGCGCGAAACCCGCTTCCGTGCCGCGCAGGAACCAGGAGCGGCGGCGCAATCTTTCCGAGCGTGGGCCGTGCTCGACGCGCAGGAACAGCGCGCACATCATCGGGGTCGCGGTCAGCGAAATGACCAAGCTGACGATGATCGCCAGCGAGAGCGTTATCGCGAACTCGCGGAACAGCCGGCCGACGATGCCGCCCATCAGCAATATCGGCAGGAACACGGCCACCAGCGAGATGCTGATGGAGATCACGGTGAAGCCCACCTCGTGCGCGCCGAGCAGTGCGGCCTGCACGCGCGGCATGCCGGCCTCCATGTGCCGCGCGATGTTCTCCAGCACCACGATGGCGTCGTCCACCACGAAGCCGGTGGAGATGGTCAGCGCCATCAGCGAGAGGTTGTCGAGACTGTAGCCGAGCAGCCACATCGCGGCGAACGTGCCGATGATGGAGACGGGGACTGCAACGGCGGGAATCAGCGTGGCGCGCGCGTTGCCGAGGAAGACGTAGACCACGCCGATCACCAGCAGGATGGCGACGATGAGCGTGCGCTGCGTGTCGTCGAGCGATGCGCGCACGGTGGGCGTGCGGTCGATGGCGACGGAGACGTCGGTGCCGCCGGGCAGGCTCGCCTGAAGCTGCGGCAGTGCGGCGCGAATGCCGTCCACCGTGTTGATGATGTTGGCGCCCGGCGTACGGTAGATCAGCAGCACCACGGTGGTCTGGCCGTTGTAGAGGCCGGAGTTGCGTAAGTCCTCAACGCTGTCGTCCACTTCAGCCACGTCGCTCAACCGCACCGCGGCGCCGTTGCGGTAGGCGACCACCAGGTCACGGTAGTCGCTCGCATGCTTGGCTTGGTCGTTGGTGTAGATCTGGAAGTGGCGCTCACCCTCCTCGATCGCACCCTTCGGCGCGTTGGCGTTGGCCGAAGCCAGCGCCGCGCGGACGTCCTCCAGCCCGATGCCGTAGTGGAACAGCGCGCCGGGGTTCAGCTCCACCCGCACGGCAGGCAACGCGGAGCCGTTGACGTCCACCTCGCCCACGCCGGACAACTGGCTGAGCTTCTGCTGCAGCACCGTGGCCGCGGAATCATAAAGCTGGCCCTGCGTCAGCGTCTTCGACGTCAGCGCCAGGATCATCACCGGCGCGTCGGCCGGGTTCACCTTGTTGTAGGTGGGGTTCGACCGCAACGCCGTGGGCAGGTCCGCACGCGCCGCGTTGATGGCGGCCTCCACGTCGCGCGCCGCACCGTCGATGTTGCGGTTCAGGCCGAACTGCAAAGTGACGCGCGTTTTGCCGACCGAGCTCTGCGAGGTCATCTCGGTCACGTCGGCGATCTGCCCGAGGTGGCGCTCGAGCGGGCCGGCCACGGACGTGGCCACAGTGTCCGGGCTAGCGCCGGGCAGGCTAGCCTGTACGGAAATGGTGGGAAAGTCTACCTGCGGCAGCGGGGCTACCGGCAGCTTGGCATAGGCGAACAGGCCGGCCAGCGCGATGCCGATTGTCAGCAGCGTGGTCGCGATGGGCCGCGCGATGAACGGTGCACTGATGTTCATGCGCGCGCGTCACGCAAGGGAAGGCAAGGAAGGCCTTCTTTTTTGAGAAAAAGAAGCAAAAAACTTTTGTCTCCTGGCTGTTGTAAGTGCCTCCATTTATTCTGCGATGTATGGCTTTGAGTTGAGCCAAAAAGACAAATTCTTCTGGTTCTTTTTTTCGAAAAAGAACCGCTTGCTTTGCAAGAGCCAGCCTCGAGACGGATTGGCGTCCCTAGAGCATCATCCGACCAAACGAGTTCGTCCGTTGAATGCAGATGCTCGTCAAAAGGAAGAGCTCGAGCGTTTTCTGGCCTGCTTACCCGATCCAACGAGGTCGGAAAACGCTCCAGGCCAAGCTTTGCGGACGCCTCTAGACAAAAAACTTTTGTTGTCGCTGTCGCGGACCGTTCAAACGACGGGTGCGCAAGAGACAAAAGTTTTTTGGTTCTTTTTTTCAAAAAGAACTGCTTGCTTTGCTTGCGTCAAGCACGAAACCGACCGGCACCACGCCAAGTCTTGCAAACGCCGCAAACGTGTCGGCGATCGCGGGCCGTCCAACCAGCGAGCACCCAGGGAGCAAAAGTTTTTTGGTTCTTTTTTTCAAAAAAGAACTGCTTGCTTGCTTCACTCTGCGGCAACCGTCTGCGCCGGCCTGAACCGCTGCGCCACATGGTCGAACAGCAGGTAGATCACCGGCGTGGTGTAGAGCGTCAGCACCTGGCTGACGATCAGTCCGCCGAAGATCGCGAGCCCCAGCGGACGGCGCAGTTCCGCCCCCGTGCCGGTCCCCAGCATCAGCGGCAGGGCCGCGAACAGCGCCGCGAACGTCGTCATCAGGATTGGCCGCAGGCGCAGCATGCTGGCGCGGTGGATGGCGGCGCGCGGTGCGTAGCCTTCCTCGCGTTCGGCGACGAGTGCGAAGTCGATCATCATGATCGCGTTCTTCTTCACGATGCCGATCAGCAGCACGATACCGATGATGCCGATGATGTCGAGGTCGGATCCCACGATCATCAGTGCGAGCAGCGCGCCGATGCCGGCGGACGGCAGTGTGGAGAGGATGGTGATCGGGTGGACGAAGCTTTCGTAGAGCACGCCGAGCACGATGTACATCGCGGCGATCGCGGCGAGCACCAGGTACAACTCGTTGCCGAGCGCGTTCTGGAACGCGGCCGCGGCACCCTGGAAGGCGGTGAGGAAGCTGTCCGGCAATTGGAGGTCGCTCTCCGCCTGCTTGATGGCGTCCACTGCGGCGCCGAGGGACGCGCCCTGTGCCAGGTTGAAGCTGATAGTGGTGGCGGGGAACTGGCCGAGGTGGCTGACCACCAGCGGGGCGGCGCGCTGGGTGACGTGCACGAAGGCGGACAGCGGCACCTGCCCGCTCGCCGCGGTGGATGACGGCAGGTAGATCGAGTCCAGGCTGGTCAGCGCGTGCTGCACGGCTGGGTCGGCTTCCAGGATGATGCGGTACTGGTTGGACTGGGTGAAGATGGTGGACACGATGCGTTGGCCGAACGCGTCGTACAGCGCGTTGTCGACGGTGGCCGGCGTGATGCCGAAGCGCGCCGCGGTGGCGCGGTCGATGGTGATGTCGGCGGCCAGGCCGTTGGTCTGCGCGTCGCTGGCGACGTCGGTGATCGACGGGATGGCGCGCAGGCGGTCCATCAGGCGCGGCACCCAGGTGGTGAACGCGGACAGGTCGGCGTTCTCCAGCACGAACTGGTACTGCGTGGCGCTGACCGCGGTGTCGATGCTGAGGTCCTGCACCGGCTGCATGAACAACGCGATGCCGGGCACGTCTGAGACTTCCTGCGTCAGCCTGCGGATGATGGCGCTGACGCTGTCGGTGCGCTGGTCGCGCGGGCGCAGGTTGATCAGGAAACGGCCGGCGTTCAGCGTGGTGTTGGCACCGTCCACGCCGATGAAGCTGGACAGGCTGACCACGTCCGGGTCGCGCAGCACAACGTCGGCCAGCGCCTGTTGGCCGCGCGCCATCGCCGCGTAGGACGCGGTGGGTGCCGCCTGGCTGATGCCCTGGATCAGCCCGGTATCCTGCACCGGGAAGAAGCCTTTCGGGATCACCACGTAGAGAAATGCCGTGAGCAGCACTGTAACGGTTGCCACCAGCAACGTCATCGCCTGACGGTCCAGCACCCAGTCCAGCGTGCGGCCGTAAGCGCCGATTACCCGCTCCGTCATCCGTTCGGCCCACAACGAGGCGCGCCCTATCTGGTCTGCCGGGCGGTGGCGCAGCAGCCGCGCGCACAGCATCGGCACCAGGGTCAGCGACACCACGGCGGAGATCACGATGGTGACGGCCAGCGTGATGGCGAACTCGTGGAACAGGCGGCCCACCACGTCGCCCATGAACAGCAGCGGGATCAGCACCGCCAGCAGCGACACGGTCAGCGAAATGATGGTGAAGCCGATCTGCTTGCTGCCGATGAGTGCGGCGGCGAGCGGCGCCTCGCCCATCTCCACGTAGCGGTCGATGTTCTCGATCATCACGATGGCGTCGTCCACCACGAAGCCGGTGGCGATGGTCAGCGCCATCAGCGAGAGGTTGTCGAGCGAGAACCCCCACAAATACATCGCCGCCAGCGTGCCCACCAGCGAGAGCGGCACCGACAGGCTGGGGATAAGCGTGGCGGCCGCGCGCCGCAGGAACACGAAGATCACCAGCACCACCAGCGCGATGGCCAGGCCCAGCTCGAACTCCACGTCGGCAACCGAGGCGCGGATGGTGTTGGTGCGGTCGGTCAGCTTGGTCACCTGCAGTGCCGCCGGCAGGCTCGCCTGCAGCTTCGGCAGCAGCGCGGTGATGCGGTCCACCACGGCGATGACGTTCGCACCCGGCTGGCGCTGCACGTTCAGGATCACCGCCGGCGTGCGGTCCATCCAGGCGGCCAGCTTTGTGTTCTCCGAGCCCTGTACAAGCGTCGCGACATCGGTCAGCCGCACCGGCGCGCCGTTGCGGTAGGCGATGATGGCGCTGGCAAAGGCGGCCGCGTCCGGCAGCTGGTCGTTGGCGTTTATCGTCGTGGCCTGCGCCGGCCCGTCGAAATTGCCCTTCGGCGTGTTGACGTTGAGGTTGCCGATGGTGGTGCGCAGGTCGTCGATGCTCAGCCCGAGTGCCGCCAGCGCGCGGATGTTGGCCTGCACGCGCACCGCTGGCCGGTGGCCGCCGGAGATGGAGACAAGACCCACGCCGTCGATCTGGCTGATCTTCTGCGCCAGCCGCGTCTCGGCGAGGTCCTCGATCTGGGTCAGCGCCATGGTGCGGCTGGTCAGCGCGAGCGTCACCACCGGCGCGTCGGCCGGGTTCACCTTGGCGTAGATAGGCGGCGCCGGCAGGTCCGACGGTAACAGGTTGCCCGCGGCATTGATCGCCGCCTGCACCTCCTGCTCGGCCACGTCCAGCGAGAGGTCCAGGCTGAACTGCAGGGTGATGACCGAGGCGCCGGCGGAGCTCTGCGAGCTCATCTGGTTCAGCCCCGGCATCTCGCCGAACTGGCGTTCCAGCGGTGCGGTGACAGAGCTTGTCATCACCTCGGGGCTGGCGCCGGGGTAGAAGGTCTGCACCTGGATGGTGGGGTAGTCCACTTCCGGCAGGGCGGAGAGCGGCAGGTACTGGTAGGCGATGATGCCCACCAGCAGCAGTGCGGCCATCAGCAGCGTGGTCGCCACCGGCCGCAGGATGAACGCGGCGGAGGGGCCGCCGCCTTGGCCCGTGCCCTGTCCGGTATAAGGC
>CAXUIR010000025.1:11767-13618 GCA_964251005.1 uncultured Acetobacteraceae bacterium
GCGCCCTCTTGCCCGCTCATGCCAAGCCCGTCCGCGGACGCGCCCCGGGCCCAGCGTACGGGTCCGAGCCCCGATGCGAGCGCAGGCCAATGTTTGCCGGCATGGCTACTGGGACTGCTCCGCCGCGTGGCGGTGGTGGTGCGCCCCACCCTGCCCGCCGCCCCAGCCGCCGGCCGGGTGTGCGCCGGGCAGCATCACGTGGGCGCCGTCGCGCAAGCGGTCCGCACCGTCCACCACCACCCGGTCGCCGATCGCCAGCCCGTCCAGCACCTGCGTCTTGTCGGCGTCCGCCACGCCCAGCTTCACCGGACGCACCGAGACCGTGCTGTCCGGCTGCACGGCGTAGACGAAGCTGCCCGGCGCCCCGGTCTGCAGCGCCGCGTTGGGCACCGTCACCGCGCCGTGCACCGTGCTGACGATGAGCCGCACGTTGACGAACTGGTTGGGGAACAGCGCAAACTTCGGGTTGGCGAACAGTGCGCGCAGCTTCACCGTGCCGGTGGTGACGTCGATCTGGTTGTCGAGCGTCTCCAGCGTGCCGGTACCCAGCTCGTGCGTGTTGGCGCGGTCGTAGGCGACCACGTCCAGCTTGGCGCCGGCGGCCAGCTGCTCCTGGATCGCCGGCACGTCGTCTTCCGGCAAGGTGAAGATCACGCTGATCGGGTCGAGCTGCGTGACCACCACGATGCCGTTGGCCAGCGCCGGCGTCACGTAGTTGCCGGCGTCCACCTGGCGCAGGCCCACCCGCCCGTCCACCGGCGCGGTAATCCGGCAGAACGCCAGGTTCACCATCTGCGTCTGGATGGTGCCCTGGTCGGCGGCCACCGCGCCGATGTACTGCTCGACGACGAATTGCTGGTCCTCGGCCTGCTGGCGGCCGATGCTGTCCTGCTTCTGCAGCAGGGCGTAGCGGCGGGCGTCCACCTGCGCCTGGTGCAGCAGCCCCTGGTCGTGGGCGAGGTTGCCGCGCGCGGTGTCCAGCAGCGCCTGGTAGGGCCGCGGGTCGATCTGCGCCAGGAAGTCGCCGCGACGGACGATCTGGCCCTCGTGGAAACCAACCGTCTGCAGCACGCCGCTGATCTGGCTCTGCACGATCACGCTGGCCAGCGAGGTGACGGTGCCCAGGCCGTTATCGACCACCTGCATGTCGGCCGCCGACGCAGCCGCCACGCCGACAGCCTGCGGCGGCACCACCTGGCTGCGGGCAGCGTGCTGCGTGGCGCCCAGCCGCAGGATGAGCAGCCCGGCGACCCCCATCACCGCCAGCAGCACCAGCCACGGCAGGACGCTCCGCCGCCGCCGAGCCACGAGAGGAGCGGCGTGGGTGGGCGTTGGCAGGCGCAAATCGTCCATGGGTGCGTATGTCCGTCATGCCGGTGGCGCCGGTGCGCGCGCCGGGGAGATGTCTGCCAACCCCGGCCGGCGGCTGCAACCTGGGCCGCGGCGTCGGTGTAAGCCCGTGTGACGCGACCTATCTGACAGAGCGCCAACCGAAAGTCCCAGGACGCGCCGATGCGAATACATTTTTTTACGTTCGCTACCGCACTCTTTTGCCTGGCACTGGCCGGCTGCGCCGCGCACGATCCGGAGGCGCGTGCCCGCGACACGAGGGACGGGGCCGGCCTGCCGCGGCAGACCCCGAACGGGGTGTTGTCTTCCTTTCCGCCGGCCGATACCAGCTTCACGCCGCTGCGGTGCAAGACTTTGGGGCCGGAGACCGAGTGCACGAGAAGTTAAGCAAGGCCTTCTTTTTCGAGAAAAAGAAGCAAAAAGCTTTTATCGCGGCTGTCGCGGTCCTCTCCGGCGAGCGCGCGACAGCGGAAGCAAAAGTTTTTTGGTTCTTTTTTTCAA